>NZ_JACSWB010000161.1 GCF_016888135.1 Leptolyngbya sp. CCY15150 | reverse complement strand
AATACGGCCTCTGTCAATGCGATGTTGAGTTTGCGTTGTGCCTACCTCAATGGGCAGCTTGCCTGTTGACTATTTTGTCGAAAGTGGGATGCTCCCCTTTTAATCTATAGGATGCGGGAGCGATCGCTTAAGGCATCAAGACTCTATAAAACGTGCGTTACGGCTATGCCTCACAGCACGCTACAAAACGATTGATTGAGACTACTTAGAAATTGATAGTCGATCCTACTCAAGTCAAGGTTATTGATCAACGATGCCTCACGATAAAAGTCCTTTGCGTTACCCAGGTGGAAAGTCCAAGGCGATCAGCAAGATAGTTCCCCATATACCCTTAACGATTCATGAGTATAGAGAGCCTTTTATCGGTGGTGGATCGGTATTTTTAGCGGTTAAACAAGCATTCGGCGATCGCATCCAGTCTTACTGGATTAACGATCTCAACGTTGATCTCTATTACTTCTGGACATATGTGCAGAAAGACATCCATGCTCTTGCTGACGAAGTAGAAAGGATCAAGAACAATACCTCCAATGGTCGGGAACTCTTTAAAACGTTGACTCAGACCAACCAAGATTTAACCGAGTTTGAACGAGCAGTACGCTTCTTTGTCCTCAATCGCATCACGTTTTCTGGAACAGTAGATTCTGGAGGATATTCCCAACATGCATTTGAACATCGTTTCACCGATTCATCGATTGACCGTTTAAGAAAACTGGGTGCTCACTTGTCATCAACCTTAGTCACCAACGGCGACTATGAAACGTTGATCCGTCAGGATGGTGAAGGAGTTTTTATTTTTCTAGACCCACCCTACTTAAGTGCCACCAAGTCTAAGCTTTACGGCGTGAAGGGAAACTTGCACCTCGATTTTGACCATGAGCGCTTCGCCAAAATTATGCGGGAATGTCCCCATCAATGGCTGATTACCTATGATGATTCTCCCAAGATTCGGGAGCTTTTTAGTTTCGCAACAATTGTTGAATGGACGCTGCAATATGGCATGAATAACTACAAGCAAACGTCTGCTGCAGAAGGGCAGGAATTGATGATCAAAAACTATTAGACGACGTCATAACTTGCCAGTCTTTCGACGTCACTCAATGCTCCAATCCTAGCGAGAAGAGGGTTGAGCGGAGTCGAAACCCGGCAACGTAGCTTCCTTTCATTGAATCCACCGATTGAGTAGGCTTGAAGCGATCGCTAGCGCCTATCAGGACGTACGGGCGATCGCCCCTTGTCCATGCCGAAAACCATCAACCTTGCACCCCAACACTCCTACAATGAAGGGCAGCTAGTTCTGATTGGTGAATCCCTATGGCTATTTCCTATCGGGCCGAGGTGCAGCGCGTTCTTGTCATTACCCTTGTGCTTAATATCTTGGTCGCGGTGCTAAAAGCCATCATTGGCAGCCTCACCGGTTCCCTCAGCCTCATCGCCGATGCCCTCCACAGCACGACTGATGGCGTGAATAACATCCTCGGCTTGGTCACCAATCACCTCTCCTCCCCCGAACCCGATCGCGACCATCCCTATGGCCATCAAAAATTTGAAGCCTTGGGTGCCTTGGGCATTGCGGCTTTCTTGGGCATTGCTTGTTATGAAATTATTCAAGGGGCGATCGCTCGCCTGTTGAACGCTGCTGATCCAGTCCAGGTTTCAGGACTAGATCTATGGGTTTTGCTAGGGGTGCTGGGCATTAACATCGGTGTGGCAGTCTATGAACGGCGGGTGGGTCATCGCATCGGCAGCACGATTTTGATCGCCGATGCTTACCACACCATGAGCGATGTGTGGATTACCATCAGTGTCTTAGCAGGACTTATCGGAATTTGGATCTGGGATATCCAGTGGCTAGACTTGGCGCTGGTCTTTCCCGTTGTAATCTTGGTGGCCCAAAGCTGTTGGTCGGTGCTTAAGGCCAATTTGCCTTGGTTGGTGGACGAAGTGGCGATCGCTCCCGAAGCCATTCAAGCTGCTGCTCTAGAGGTTCCGGGCGTACTCAACTGCCACAACATTGCCTCCCGGGGCATGATGGGACGCCAGATTTTTATGGAAATGCACCTAGTGGTTGAGGCGGCAGACGTCAAAACTGCCCACGACATTACCGAGCAGGTCGAGGATCATCTCAATCAGAAATATGGGCCGGCTCGCATCAACATTCACATCGAGCCGCCCTCCTATCAATCGGATCAGGTGGACTACAGACCAGAACCCCACTAGAGGCTACAGCCGAGGCGACGTCCAGCCTAGATCAGACAGCACCTGCTCCAAGGCCGTCAGCAGCAGCAGCACATTTTCGGGGCGGCTATTGAAGCCCATCAATCCCACACGCCACACCTTACCCGCCAGGTCACCCAGCCCGCCGCCAATTTCGATGTTGTAGTCCTGCAATAACCGGCGGGTGACGGCCTTGCCATCGATGCCCTCGGGAATGCAGACGGTGGTCAAGGTGGGTAGACGGTAGTCGCGGGCAACGTGACAAGCTAGCCCCATGGCTTCCAAGCCTTCCCACAGCAGCTCGGCATTGGTTTGGTGGCGGGCCCAGCGAGCATCGAGACCTTCCTCGGCAATCAACCGCAGGGACTCGTGCAGCGCGTAGGTCATGTTAATGGGGGCGGTGTGGTGGTAGGTGCGATCGCTTCCCCAGTATTTGGCCAGCAAGGACGCATCCAGATACCAATTGGCAACCTTGGTGTGACGGGCCTGCAGCTTTTCTTCGGCCCGCGGCCCAAGGGTGAAGGGCGAAATGCCGGGCGGGCAGCTCAGTCCTTTCTGGCTACAGCTATAGGCTAGATCCACGCCCCATTCATCTAAAAAGAGGGGCACGCCGCCTAGGCTGGTCACCGTATCGACCAACAGCAAGCAATCATACTCGCGGCATAGTTCGCCCACGCCCTCTAGAGGTTGACGAGCGCCGGTGGAGGTTTCGGCATGGACGAGGGCTAGCACCGAGGGACGATGGGTTTCTAGGGCCTCCCGCAGGGTGTCTAGGCTAAAGACTTTGCCCCAGTCTTGATGAAGCGATCGCGCCTCGGCACCATAGCGACCGGCCATGTCTACCATGCGATGCCCAAAATAGCCCATGACGCCAATCACGACCACATCGCCCGGTTCAATCACATTGGCAAAGGTGGCTTCCATGGCAGCGCTGCCGGTGCCGCTGATCGGGTAGGTGAGGCGACTATGGGTCTGCCAGGCATAGCGCAGCAGCGTTTGGGTCTCGTCCATCAGAGCCAAAAAGCTAGGGTCTAGATGTCCCACCTGCCGCAGTGCCAAGGACTGGAGGACGAGAGGGTGGGCGTTGGACGGGCCGGGGCCCAGCAACAGCCGGGGGGGCATATTGACTTGAGACACCTGAACGCGGTGTTGATCATCAACCAGGGAAAGGGCAGAAGAGACCGTTGCCGTCATGAACCGTGATCCTTAAAGTGCAGTGGAGCGGTGAAGGTGCAAGGCGAGGCATCGTCTCAACCTGAGAGCGATCGCCCTGCTCCATTCTCCCATAGGGATCTGGTTCGCGGCCAGATGCAACGATCCACAGAGGGCGATCGCCCTGATGGGGTAAGAACCCTGAGCCATGCAAAAAAATATGAAACCAGGCCGGTAGAATGGGCTATGGTTTGGGTTCATGGGTCTACGGTCACCTAACTGGCAGACCTAAGCCCGAGCGCCCTCTATCCATCAGCCCTATCACCCATGATTGACTTTTATACCTTCGCAACCCCCAATGGCCGCAAAGTCTCGGTCATGCTGGAGGAAGTTGGCTTGCCCTACACCGTCCACTCCGTCCATATCGGGGAAGGGGAACAGTTCCACCCTGACTTCATCAAGCTCAATCCCAACAGCAAGATTCCGGTGATTACGGATCAAGAAACCGGGCTAACGGTGTTTGAATCCGGCGCAATTTTGATCTACCTCGCTGAAAAAACCGCCAAGTTTTTACCCACCGATGCCCGCCAGCGCTACTCGGTGCTGCAATGGCTGATGTTTCAAATGGGTAGCGTGGGGCCCATGTTTGGGCAACTCAACCATTTTCGCCGCACGGCTCCCGAGAAACTTCCCTACGCCATCAACCGCTACGAACAGGAAACCATCCGGCTCTACGGCGTTCTGGATACCCAACTCCAGGATCGAGACTACCTGAGCGGCGACTACTCCATTGCCGACATGGCCATCTACCCCTGGGTAGCCGCCTACGACTACATGGGCATGACCTTGGAGCACCACAGCCACCTCAGCCGTTGGGTGGAAACCATGAACAACCGTCCGGCAGTGCGGCGAGGCATGGCAGTCCCCAGTTAGGCAATGCCAAATACCACAAAAGCCCCGCAGGGCGAGGCTTGTTGTGAAGCGATGATTCTATTAAACAGGCTACTGAGCCACTGACGGAAGCCCAGCCACCTTGCTAACCTCGCCCTGACTCAGGCGCTCCCCGTGAACGCCACATCCGGAAACTTAGACTGGGCTTCGGACATCGGACGACGACGTCCTTCCTCTTGCCAGTAGTTGATGAGTTCCGTGGCACGGTTGAGCAATTCAATCCGATCCGTTTCAGAAATCCAATGCTTGGCTTCTAGCTCAGTTTTGAGCTGTTCCCACGCATCATTGCGGGGCCAGAAAAAGTAGGAGGTGAGTGGGCTGGTTCCCTTCCCTACAATTTGGTCAACGGCGATCGCCACGTTCTCATCCAGCCAGAGAACCTTTAACATAAACTTTGCCAATACAGCCTCCATCACAAACCTATCTGCACGACGTTGAAAACTCTACAATCCTCTATATTAGAGTATGTTTTCCCCAAATAGGGGCGATCGCTCCCGGTTCGGGTAGATTTATCCTGCGAGTTGGACGAACCAACCTGGAGAACCTTGATGAGCGATCGCCCTATGCTCATCCCACCCAGTATCAGGAGAGTTTAGAATGCCCTCAGCCCCCATTCAAGCGATCGCCATCTTTGATATTGATGGGGTCTTGCGGGATGTGGGTGGATCCTACCGCCGCGCCCTTGCGGATACGGTGGAACACTACACCCAAGGGCACTATCGCCCTTCGCAAGCAGACATTGACGATCTCAAAGCCGAGGGCTGCTGGAATAATGATTGGGAAGGATCCCAGGAGTTGGTCTGCCGATATTTTGAAGCCCAGGGGCAGGAGCGATCGCAGCTTGGCTTGGTCTATGAAGACCTAGTGGACTTCTTCCAGCGCCGCTATCGAGGCCCCGATCCCACCGATCCCGATCAATGGACGGGCTATATCTGCCAAGAACCGCTGTTGGTCGATGCAGACTACTTTGCCCAGTTGACCGATGCGGGTATTGCCTGGGGCTTTTTCAGCGGCGCTACGCGGGGCTCGGCGCAGTATGTCTTAGAGCGGCGCATTGGTCTAGTCGATCCGATCTTAGTTGCCATGGAAGATGCACCGGGCAAACCCGATCCCACCGGCTTGTTTCAGGTCGTGGCGCAGCTTGAACAGAGGGCAACGCTACCGGCCCATCTGCCGGTGATCTATGCCGGGGATACGGTGGCAGATCTACAAACCGTTCACCAAGCGCGGCAGCAGCAGCCCCAGCGATCGTGGCACGCGGTAGGCATTTTGCCGCCCCATGTGCAAACCGACGCTCACTATCAGGCCGACTACGTCACTCTGCTGACTCAGCATGGAGCCGAAAAGGTACTGCCCAGCGTGCGCGATTTGCAAGGCGACTTAGTCCATCGTCTGATTCAAGCGTGACGGGCGATCGCTCCCTTCCTTGGAAACTGGGCTAGGTATTCTTCCCCTTGGCGCTGAGGCACCGATCGCGCTACGGGTTTCAGGCTAGATACATCAAAGTGCTCTGAAAAAAGCGCTTGGATATCTGCAACACGAGAGCCAAAGGGTGGGCCGCCTGGGCGATCGTGGGCCCAAAATAGACCAATGAACTGCCCGGTGGGTTTCAGAAGCTGCTGCACCACTTGCACATAGGCAGGGCGTTGCTCAGGGGCGATCGCGCAGAAGCAAGTATGTTCCAGAACGTAGTCAAAACTATGATGCCAGTCGTCGGGTAGCTCAAAAATATTGTGCTGCTCAAACTGAGCGCTGAGCTGCTGTTCTTGGGCTAGGGCGCGGGCCTGCTCCACGGCGGAGGGAGCAAAATCAACGCCGACGACCTCAAAGCCGTGGGACGCAAACCATAGGGCGTCATGGCCGCGTCCAGCTCCTAAAACCATCATCCGTCCAGGCTGGAGTTGACAATCAGTGAGCCAATCGACAAAGGCGAGGGCGGGCTGGCCAAGGTCCCAACGGGCAGTGTTTTCCTGATAGCGGTTTTCCCAAAAGTCAGGACTGAGAAATGAGGTACTCAAGCGATCGCCTCCATGGCTCAACATCTAGTTCTAGTATTGAGTCAAGGCTCTAGTTTCGCTACCTCTGATAGGTTATGAATGATCGGCGTTGCTGAATCGATAGATGATGTGTGCGAAGGAACCGTGAGCGAGGCGCTCCCACGACCTCCTATCGTTCCTACGTTGAGCGTGGGCATGCTCCCAGGGTTGCTCCTGCGCCCAGACCTTAGTCTAGGACTTCCAGGGACGTTGCTGATGTCTGAGATGAATCCATGTCTGAACAGTCCAGGATGCAGGAGTTGGTTCAGGAAATTCATCTCTCATCTAAGTAACACCGAATGATCCTCTCCTCTCAACAACAAACCAAGGATGGGCAGTCGAACCACAAGTCGAATCACAATAGGATTTGCGCTGACGATCCATAAGCTTTCATATCTTTAGTCGGCAACACCCAAAAGCATGTACCAGGACAAGCTTAACTTGGTTGATCAGTAAACTAAGGTAGCCTGACTCAGACAAACATCCACCTGTAGTGATTGAATTCGCGTGGCTAGCCACTGCTCAAATATCTGTTCTTGCAAGTAAGGGATCACAGTATCATCAAGTGCCGCAGGTAGAAGCCCATCAACGCGCAGGAGATGCCAACATCCGTCCCGCTGAATAGGACTCATAAACTCACCTACCGTTGCTTGATAGGCATCTATTCCAAACACATTTTGAACATCCGCACGACTTAAAATACCCATCATGCCATGGGTCAGCGCATCCTCTGAGCAAGAATATTCTCGTGCCAATACCTCAAAGTCTGCGCCTTCTTCGAGTTGCAATTTGAGTTCGTCAGCAAGGTCTTGATGATCCACCGTAATCCGAGAGAGCACAACCTGGTCGAGATTCAGCTTGTGTTCGATAAAGGTTTCAAGAAGTTTGGGCGCAGCCAACTCCGCTTTGAAGGTCTTTAACGTGACGTTGAATTCTATATGTTCACAAAAACTAGCAGCATCCAAGCCCCGATTCAGCAACCATTCTTGAAACGTGCCTTCATCCATCAAACCATACTGTTCACGATACTGAACCATCGATGCTTCGATGACGCGCTCTTTCTGAGAGATATGAAATCGATTCAGCTCTTGCTCAATCACATAGAGGCTGAGAATATCGGTGATGACTGTGTCTAGCTTGCCTGCCCTGCGAAATTGACGCAAGATATGCTGAAGTGATACAGGTTGTTGGTTGATGGTTAGAGTATGGGCTAACTCATCCAGCGATCGCGTTTTGGTACTCATGGCTTTATAGACAAAGGTTAATGACTGACGACAGATAGAAATTATCTACTCCCGCCACTTTGTGGGGACGGGAGTGATAGTCTAGGCTACTTTTGCGATTTTCATCCTCTTCGGAAGAGGTTTAGGCAAAAAATCAAGCATTTGGGATACGCTTCGTTCAGACAGGATTAGCTAACCCGCACCATGCGCAGATTCATGGAAACGATACTATTGGAACCAGCGCCAAAGGTACCAGCACCAAATCCAGATACAGCAGTTCTTGAGGTTTGCTGGATAACGCGCGCTCCTCCAGTCCCTAGGGAAAACCATCCCCGAATCGATGAGGTATTGATCGATACTAAATTGGCCGATGACCGCGCACCTGAAAAGCGGATTATATTACCCTGCCTACTGTACCGCCCTACAATTGGAAATAAATCCGTTCTGGCAATAATTCCTAATCCACGCGGCGTAAATCGGAATTGTCCGTTCGAAGAAAATTCCCACGTACCCGGCTGATGCATAGATCGAACCTGGGCGGCTGATTGGATTCCACGATTGCCACCCACTGCAGTCACACGAGGATTGCGTCCACGAAAGACTGCTGTAATGTTGTTCCAGACTGCATTAGGGGTAGGTGTTAAACCAAATCGATTTGCACTGGAACGATGTTGAAAACGGACGGATCGCGTGGATAGATCAGAAGATCTAGACAAGGGCGAAGGCTGAAATCCTGAAGTTTGACGCATGGAGGATGGGAATGTGCTAGCCCGATCCGCGCGGCTGATGGTTGCAGTCATAAAAGTCTCTCCGTATTCAATAAGCACTCGTAAACGAAGGTTTGCGTTTACTTAGTGACTTGATTGTTCTTATCCTACGGAAATAACTAGAATCATTCATTCACCTTTATACCAATCTTGCTTCCGCTTTGCAGCCATGATGCTGACTGAAATGAGCTACTCAGTTTTCAGATTTATGCAACGGACATCCAACCCAGGGGTTGCTAAATGATGACCCTCTACCTAGTACTCTTCATTCACTCTATCTCGGACAAAAGGCGATCAAACCCTGATTCTCTCGTCAGATGAAGTGGTACTATCGATCAGTCGGCTGACTCTCAGGCGGGGACAGGGCAGATTGGCGGGAACCATGAGGGCGATCGCTCTCTGAAGGGCATGGGCTGGCGCGATATCCTAGGAAAAGGTGGACAAGAAGACGTCATGCCGCACTGCTAAGGAGAACAATCCATGGTACAAGATGCGATCGACCTGCAATCTATGAGCACCATTCAAAAAGTGCTGAATCGCCAACGGGAATTTTTTCAGACGGGTCAAACGAAAGATATAGGGTTTCGGCTACGGCAACTGAAAGCGTTGCGACAGGCGGTGTTAGATCATCAATCGCTGATTGTTCAGGCGCTGGCTGCAGATTTACGCAAGCCTGAGTTTGAAGCCTATGCCACAGAAGTAGGTGTGGTCGGCGAAATTGATCACGCCATCAAACATCTCAAAACCTGGGCCAAGCCAACTCGGGTCTCCGTACCCTTGACCTTGTTTCCCTCCTCTGCTCAGATTATTCCTGAACCCCTGGGCGTTGTGCTGATCATCTCCCCATGGAATTATCCGTTTCAACTGATGATTTCACCGTTGGTGGGCGCGATCGCAGCGGGAAATTGCGCGATCCTCAAGCCCTCCGAAGTGGCTCCCCAAACCTCCCAGGCGATCGCTGATCTCATGCAGAAAACCTTCGATCCTAGCTATATAACGGTGGTGGAGGGAGGTGTGGATACGAGTCAGGCGCTACTCCAGGAACGATATGATCATATCTTCTTTACCGGCGGCACGGAGGTGGGTCGCATTGTCATGGCTGCTGCTGCCCCCCATTTAACGCCGGTTACCCTAGAACTTGGCGGCAAAAGCCCTTGCATTGTAGACACCGACATTCACCTAGACCACGCCGCTCGACGGATTGTTTGGGGGAAATTTCTCAATGCTGGACAAACCTGCATCGCGCCAGATTATCTGTTCGTGAATCGCAAGGTCAAAGCTGCGTTGATGTCGGCTTTGGTTGAAACAGTTCAGGCTTTTTACGGATCTGATCCGGCGGTCAGTCCTGACTATGCGCGTCTGATCAGCGATCGCCATTTTGAGCGAGTTAGCCGTCTACTAGGCGCTGGAACGACGGTGATTGGTGGACAAACGGATCGCAGCGATCGCTATATTGCTCCAACGATTTTGGACGATGTCTCACCCCATGATCCGGTCATGCAAGATGAAATCTTCGGGCCGATTCTTCCCGTGCTTACCTATGATGACGTAGAAGAGGCGATCGCTTTTGTCAACGAACGTCCTAAGCCCCTAGCGCTCTATATCTTTTCCCGAGACTCCCAGGTGCAAAATCGAGTGCTTTCGGCAACCTCGTCTGGCACGGTCTGTATCAATGATACGGTGATGCAGGTGACGGCGTCTAACTTACCCTTTGGGGGTGTGGGAGAGAGCGGCATGGGTAGCTACCACGGCAAGTCTAGCTTTGATACCTTTTCCCATCGCAAGAGCGTCTTGTCATCTTCGTTCTGGCTGGATATTAAAGGGCGCTATGCTCCTTATGCAGGTAAGCTAGATTTTTTGAAGAAGATCATTATGGGCGGCTGATCTAACCTGAAACGTTGACAGTTGGGCGATCGCCCTTCAGCATAGATTCTTCTGAAGAGTTTAATAAGGCACCAGATGATCCAGCTCTCGGTAGTCTGGCAAGGTGGTGGCGATCGCTTTCCCTTGGCGAAGTACACGGCGATCGCTCTGGGGTCGGGAAAACAGTTCGCTAAAGTTGCGGGCTGAGAAGAGAATAAGATCGGCTGCTCGCCCCACACCAATCTCGCCAGCCGCAATCCCCATGATCTGTGCTGGGGTGCGGGTGATGGCGCGGGGCCAGGTGCCAATAGGGCGATCGAGTTGGGCGATACGCACCGATTGGGTCAGGGCCTCTAGTCCATCATGGTTGCCGTAGCCAAAGAAGGCATCGCGGCTGTTGTCATTGGCGATCGCGACGGGAATTCCTTGCGCCCGTAACTCGTGGAGCAGGGTTACGCCTCGCCAACGCGGCATTCGCTGGGGCTGACGATCCTGTAAAAACAGATTGCACATTGGCAGGCTGACGATGCTGATGCCTGCTTCTTGAACAAGGCGCATCGTTTTGCTAGCTTCGTCTTCAGACTGAACGGATAAATTGCAGCAATGCCCGCAGAGAATTGGATAGGGAAACTCGTGGCGCAGGGCGGCGATCGCCACCTGACGCAGGGTGATGGAGGTGGGATCGTTGGTTTCATCGGTGTGGAAATCGAGGGGCATCTGTCGCTCTTTGGCCAGAGTAAAGACGCGATCGAGCTGAGCATCTAGGTCAGCGTTCATCATCGGCACGCCGCCAATCATGCCGCCTACTTCTGCCATCGCATCGGCAAGCTGTTCTCCCCGAGAGGTGGTGTAGTCGTCGAGGGTCACCAGCGCCACGGCTTCTAGGGTAACGCGATCGCTCCAATCTGCTTTTAACTGTCGGAAAGCAGATAAGCTAGCGGCAATGGTGTTCTCAAAAATGTCTAAATGGGTGCGGATGGCAACGGTGCCTTGAGCATAGGCACACCGTACTCCGAAGTTCATTCGCTGATAGAGATCGGCTTCTGTCCAATAGCGCTTATCTGCTTCAATATGGGTTAAGGCACCCATAAATGTGCCATCAGGATTGGGGGTACGTGTCCAGGTGTGGGCTTTATCCAAATGAGTATGAATATCCACAAATCCAGGAAAGATGAGACCTTGCTGGAGATCCATCGATGGCTCCTCGATCTCACCGCCGCTGGGACGGAGATGAGCGATCTGGCCATCTTGGATATGCACATCGAGGGCGACTAGGTCTTCCCAAATGGGGGCGGCGGCCAGGTGGGGAATGACAGGGGCGATCGCTTGATCTGGGTCGCTGAGCAGGGCTTGAGGAACCCTGGCATTCCGCAGCCAGTAGGATGGGGTTTCAGGAATCATGGATGTTAAGACTCTTGGGTCATGGCGCTTTCATGCCAGTGACGTAGACATAGATCCGATAGGAGGGTGAGGGTCACAAAAATGACGACGCCTAGACCGGTGGTGAGGATCAGGGCTGCGAACATGCGGGGAATTTGCAGGTTATAGCTCGACATCAAAATCTGGTAGGCAATGCCCGATCGCTGCCCGCCCGTACCCGCCACAAATTCTGCCACCACGGCACCAATTAAAGCCAGCCCGCCGCTAATGCGCAGTCCGCCCAAAAAGTAGGGCAGGGCACTGGGCAGGCGCAGGTAAATTAAGGTCTGCCAGCGGGAAGCATTGTAGAGCTTAAAAAGATTGACCAGATTATGATCGGCACTTTTGAGACCCAGGGTCGTATTGGAAATAATCGGGAATAGGGCAATAATCCAAGCGCAGACCACGAGGGCTATGATGGTATTGTTCCTAAACCAGATAATAATCAGCGGGGCGATCGCTACGATCGGAGTAGTTTGCAAAATAACGGCGTAGGGAAATAAGCTACGTTCAATCCACTTACTCTGGGCAAATATGATCGCGATCAGTAAGCCTGAGATGGCAGCAGCGATGAAGGCGATCGTGGTAATCCGCAGGGTCACCATCAAGGACGGAAAGAGCTGATGCCAGTCTTGGATCAGGGTGGTGAGCACCAGGGAGGGGGCTGGCAATAGGTAGGGCGGTGTATTGGTGAGCCGAACGGCCAGTTCCCAGGCAATCAGCACCAAAACGCCAACAACGACGGGGGCAATGACTTCGCTAGAGGTGAGCCAGGTTAACACCAAGGGGCGATCGCGTCGGGGTTTACCCTGGGCAGATGGGGCGGAGCGAGTGGCCGGATCGGTATTGGCTAGGGGAGGAACAGTCATAGCAGACCATCGAGCAGTGAAAAAATCATACAGGATACGCAGGACGCCCTGGGCGCGGAACCTACGGATACCCCGCTTCAGGCAGAGGTTTTGCAACTCCAGAAGAGCCACAACGAAGTAGCGAAGCAGCATGGCGGCTAGTCTCAATGCGGGTGATTAGGGCTGACGCAGATCGGCTAGGGGCGGCATTCCCAGGGAGGCTTCGGCAAGCTGCTGGGCCACGTCACGACAGTAGTTGTTGAAGAGAGGAGAGGTGCGAAAAGCGTCGTTGCGAGGATAGGGGGCATCAATGGCAATGTCGGCGATAATTCGTCCTGGTCGTGCTGCCATAACGATCACTCGCTGGGAGAGGTAGACGGCTTCGTAGATATTGTGGGTGACAAAAACAACGGTCCAGCGCTGGGTTTCCCAGAGGTGGAGAATATCGCTGTTCAAACGACCGCGGGTCATTTCATCCAGCGCCCCGAAGGGTTCGTCCATCAGCATCAAACTGGGTTGGGTAACCAGCGATCGCGCAATCGACACCCGCATCTTCATGCCGCCGGAGAGCTGGCGAGGGTAGGCGCGTTCGTAGCCCTGGAGGTCAACCATCTTCAAGGCATTGGCGATCGCTCCCTCGGCTTTTGCCTTGGGCACACCGGCCAACCGTAGCGGCAGCCGCACGTTGTCCTGCACGGTGGCCCAGGGCATCAGGGACGCGTCTTGAAACACAAAGGAGAGGCGATCGCGGGATAGGGCATCGCCCCATTCCACGGTGCCGTTGCTGAGGGGACTGAGCCCAGCCATCAAGCGCAGGACGGTACTTTTGCCGCAGCCCGATGGCCCCACCAAGCTGACAAACTCCGTGGGGGCGATCGCCAAATTGACATCGTCTAGGGCAACCGTGCCGTTGGCGTAGGTTTTGCCCACATGGCGCAGACGAATGGCAGAAGAAAAGGTCATAGCCAGAAAGGATGAAACAACAGCGGGCGATCGCTCAGGATGGGGGCCATGATCACCTTAAGGTTAGGATGCCCAGGTTGTGCTTTGGTTGTGCGCAAAGGGGCGATCGCCTCCCCAGGTCTCCAAGATGCTAGGAATTCAGGTAGTAATCGGTGCCTTTATTCACAAAGTCGAGGGTAAAGGCTTGGGTGTAGTCGAGATCGGCGTCATGGATGCCCGCCTCCACCAAGGACTCAAAGAAGGTCTGCCAGCGTTCTTCGGTCATGGCACCAATACCCAAGGTTTCTGCATCGCCGGATATAACAATGCCATACTCCTGCATTTTTTCATGGCTATAGGCCAACTGCTCGTCAGACATTTCTGGGTTGTCTTGCTTAATCAGCTCGTTGGCCGGAGCCGGATCCTCGAAGTAGCTATACCAGCCCTTGATCGATGCATCCACAAAGCGCTGCACCAAGTCAGGATCGCTGTCTACCAATTCGCGACGGGTTTCAATGGTGGTGGCGTAGGGGTTATAGCCATAATCGGCGAGCAGGAAGACAAGGGGCTCGAAGCCGCCTTCCTGGGAGACCTTCAGCGGTTCGGAACTCAGGTAGCCCTGTTGGGCAGATGTGGTGTCGGCCAAGAAGGGGCCAGGGTTGAAATTGTAGGGACGTTTTTGATCCTCGGTGAAGCCATACTTGGCTTCCAGAAACGGCCAATAGGTGACGTTGGCAGCCGATGAGATGAAGATGGGGCGGCCCTGCAGGTCTTCGAGACTAGTCACGCCGGTGTCGGGATGGGCCAGCAAGACTTGCGGATCTTTTTGGAAAATGGCGGCGACGGTAATTTTGGGAATGTTTTCGGCCACCGCAGCGATCGCGTCGGAGGTGTAGCCCATGAAAAAGTCGATGGCACCGCCCATGAGCAGTTGCGTACCGTTGACCTGAGGGCCACCCATTTGAACGGTGACGTCGAGGCCGTATTCTTCATAAATGCCGGTGGCAACGGCTTGGTAATAGCCGCCATGTTCCCCTTGGGCGTACCAGTTGGTGCCGAAGGTGAGTGGGGTGAGATCGCCGCTGGCCGCCGGTTCGGGCGCGGCTTCAGGCGTTGGTTCGGTGCTGGTGGTGGGCTGGTTGCCCGTACAGGCTGCCAAGACGCTAGTGCCAAGGGTGATTGCGCCATATTGCAGCAACCGCCGCCGACTCAGATGGACAATGCGACGACTGGGGTACCACAAATCACTCATGCTCTATCTCCTAATGCGCTTGCCGCTTCGCTAGATCAATTGTGTTTATTCTAAAGTCTGATTTTAATTCTCGCTTAACCTACAAGCTGTTGTCTAAGCAGCAAGATGGCATGGATGGTAGAGCGATCGCCCCTGCTAGGAGATCACAGCGTTTTAACTCGATGGATCACCCAGTCCATCACCTGATGCCCTAGGCGCACATCATTGAGGCGATCGATTTCTCGAATGCCGGTGGGGCTGGTGACGTTCACCTCCGTCAAGTAGCCACCGATGATGTCAATACCCACAAAGATCAAGCCGTCTCGCTGCAGGGTAGGAGCCAGTTGGCGGCAGATATCCAGCTCGCGATCGGTGATGTCCACCGCCGCCACCCGACCACCCACGGCCATATTGCCCCGAAATTCTTTGCCGGTGGGAATGCGGTTGACTGCGCCAATCGGGTCGCCGTTCAGCACAATAATCCGCTTATCGCCCTCTTTGGCCGCAGGCAGATAGGTTTGCACCATGACCGGATACTGGCCGCGCTGGGTGCTGATTTCGATGAGGGAATTGAAGTTGCGATCGCTCGATTCTAAAAATAAAATGCCTTCGCCAGCCTTTCCGCCCAAGGGCTTGAGGACGCCCGCGCCTTGCTGTTCCACAAAGTCCCGAATCACCTCTTTATCGCTGCTGACAATGGTGTCGGGAATCGCCTCGGTGAACTGCAGGGCATACATTTTCTCATTGGCGGCCCGCAAACCTGCCGGGGAATTCACCACCAGGGTCTGGCTCGGATCCACCGCATCTAGCACATAGGTAGCGTAGAGGTAGGGAATGGTCACCGGCGGGTCAGTACGCATGAACACAGCGGATATATCGGTCAGCGGCAGCCGCTGGCGATCGCCTAGGGTATACCACGGTGTCGCCGCCACCCAACGGCCGTCGATCAAGTCTACCGGGGTGAGAATGACCGGGGTGAGGGTGGCATAGGCCTGGCCGCCCGCCACGCTGAGATCCGCTGCCGTCGTAATCCATACCTCATGGCCCAACTGCTGGGCTGCTTCCATGAGCGCCACGCTGGTGTCGTGGCCCGGATCAAGGCGCTCAATCGGGTCGATGATAAATGCAAACTTCACTGGGCGATTCTCCGCGCATGAAACTCTGTACTGCATCCTAGGGATACAGTACAGCCGTCAGTGTACTACGGTTGAGGATTAGGCGGCTTGCAGCATCGCATCCAGTTGTCCTTGGCGTTCGAGGGCGTGCAGGTCATCGCAGCCGCCCACATGCTGATCGTTGATAAAAATTTGGGGGAGCGATCGCCGCCCGTTAGCCCGGTCAGCCATCTCGGCCCGCGCCGCTTCATCGCCGTCAATGCAGAGTTCGGTGTAGTTAATGCCCTTGCGTTCTAGCAGCATCTTGGCCCGAATGCAGAAGGGGCAAGTACTCCAGGTATAGATTTCAACCGTTGCAGTCATGGCACGTTGCTCGCGAAATTTACATTTCTTCAATATTAGTCTAGAGCCAGGCTAGCGGGCCGGATCAGTGGCCAGAATAGCGTCCAAAATCGGAGCGCTGCCAAACCGAATCACGTCAGTACAGGGCAGTTGGGTTTCGTCCTGCACATCAGCGATCGCTTGTCTGGCGTCAGACTCCGTCAAGCCAAAGGTATTCAAGGCCACGGCGACGATCTTGGGAGCCGTAAACGCTCCGCCAGCAGCGGCCACCGCTTCATAGATCTGCACCACCCTAGACAGGGGCGGGATCAAGATCTGAGGCAGGTTGTGAATATGGGTGAGACCAGCGCGGTGGACTAAAACCAGATGGGTGGGCTGACTGCCCCGCAGCAGCGGCAGGGTGGCGGTGGAGGCGGGGTTAAAGAAGGAGCCCTGGCCTTCAATCCACACAAGATCGCAATCTTGCCCCTGGGCCAACACCGCCTGCTCCACAGCACCTGAGGCAAAGTCAATGCGCACGGCGTCTAGAGCCACGCCGCCATAGCCCAGCATCAGACCCGTTTGCCCGGTGGCCACAAAGGCCGATCGCAACCCCGTAGACAAGGCCGCTTGATGGAGTTCAATGCCGGTCGACATTTTGCCCACGGCCATATCCGTACCCACCGCGAGAATTCGCCTGCTGGGGAGCGATCGCGCCCGCCCACTGCCCACCGATAACCCCTCAGGCTCTCGGCGCACATCCCAAATCCACTGGGGAGGCGTGACCAGCGATCGCAGCTCTGGATCATCCGCCAGGCTAGTGTGCAGGCCGTTGACCACCGATAGGCCGGCGGCCAGGGCCGCCCGCACCTCTTGGCGCAGCGGCTCCGGTAAGCTTCCCCCTGAGGGAGCAATGCCGATGGCTAACACGTCAGGCTCATAGGCTAGGGCATCGTTCACTGAGGCGACGATGGGCGCAGGGTTTTGAATACCCGTCCAGTCTGCTAGGGATTGCCCGGCGGTTTGATGGTCAATCACCGCGACCACCGGCATTTGTCCGTAGCGCAGGAGGGAAATGCCGGTTTTGCCTCGGCCGGTTTTGATGCCGTCGTGCATCAGGATGGCGACTCGATGCTGAGGGGTGAGCATAGCTGGGTTGATTGAAAAAGGGTATAGATAGCGCTCTGATTGTCTGGTCAAGGGTAAGGTGAGGCGATCGCTAGATCACCACCTGGGGCGATCGCTCCACCCCTAGGCCTGGCTGATCATTGGGGCTGAGGATCCCATCGGTGAGGGTTGCGCCCACAAAGGGGTCATCCACGAGATTGAGATGGCTATCTAAATCTAGATGGGTGGCAAAGGGGGCCAGTTGGGCGGCGGCGGTGTTGGATAAACTGCTGTCGGAATAGCAGCCCAACATAATCTGTAGACCACAGGCTCGGGCGGTATGCACCATGCGCAGGGCTTCGGTGAGGCCACCTGACTTCATCAGCTTAATATTGATTCCATGCACCCGATCGGCAAGGGCAGGAATATCGGCACTGGTGAAGCAACTCTCGTCTACAAAAATGGGTAAGGGCGATCGCTCATAGAGCATCGGTAAGTCAACCTCCTGTCCAGCATCCAGGGGTTGCTCCAGGTAGGTGACGCCTCGTTCCGCCAGCCATCGGCTCATGGTCAACGCATCGGCCAAGCTCCAGCCGCCGTTGGCATCGACGCTCCACTTTAAACCTGGAGGGGCGATCGCCTGCAGGGCCAAGAACATCGCCTGATCGGCATCCAGTCCCACAGCACTGCCCAATTTGACCTTAACGGCCCCCACCGGCGCAGACTGTAGCCAATGCTGCAATCGCTGTTGAGCCGCCTCCGGGCTGCTGATGCCAATGGTGACGGAGGTGGGGGGAATCTGATGGCGATCGCCCCCCCAGAGTTGCCAAATCGGCAGGCCAATGCGCTTGCCAATCCAGTCATGGCGGGCCATATCCAGGGCCGCTCGGGCCGCCGAAGGCAGAGCAACCTGATCCATCGCCTGCTCCAGGGCCATGAGATCCAAGGGCGATCGCTTGTCTAGGAGAGGAGCCAGTCTGGCGAGGCCTGCCGTTAGGTCCTCCGTGGTTTGGTGATGGTCGCCGATGGAAAACGGTGCGGCCTCGCCCCAGCCCTCTAGCCCATCGGCCCTAAGCCGTAGCCACAGATTGGTGGAGGTGGAGGTGGTGCCCCGGCTAATGGTTAAGGCAAATCGTTTATGAACGGTAAAGGTATCAACTTGAATCTGCATCGCTGATGGAGCCTAGCCCGGATGGCACAATGAACAGTATGGATGACATTGTATAGTGAGGCTGACTCATCCCAGCCTGTCCAGACGGTTTATGCAGGTTGGGGAGACGGTTTTGCTTGCTTGATCCTAACTATCCTCATCGATCCATCAGCCGTTGAGGAGCAGGGGTGGCAGCTTGCCCAGCTTTTGGGTAGCGTTGAAGACTCAAGCGTTCATTCTGCCCTCAGACCAGGGCAAACGACCAGCAAAGTGTGAGGCAACGATAAGGTGGATGCTAGATTAGATCGACTAGAATCAATTGTTCAACAAATTGGCGAATCCGTGATTGCCACCTCAGAAACCGTCGAACAAATGGCTACGCGTGTAGATACGCTTGCAGGGCAGGTTCAGCAACAGGGATACCAAATCTTTGCCCTCAGCGATGCCATCCAAACCTTGGCCGAAAACCAAGATGTGATGCTAGAGCGGCTCGATCGCTTGACCGATTCCCTACAGCGGTTGGTGGCTGCCATTGATGATGAAGCCCATGGCTGATCTATAGTCTGTTCATGGCCTGTGAAATACAACTACGTGACGAGGAGGATACAACTTCAATACACTATTTCAAGACACAGTGATTTAGACGTGAGCCACACCAGTGACCATCGTTTCCGTTGCTCCGAGGTCGATCGGGTGCTGCGGCTGAGATCAGCAGTTCGACGTGATCTCAATCAAGACGCACAGCCGGCAATGGGACACACTTTAGGGTAGGTTGCCAACGGTCGGCACGAGAGACAGTCGGCACAGAGACTCCTCGGTTGATGTCATGCCCACTCCCAGGGCTTGAGACCGATGTAAAACAGCTTTTTTAAGGATTCATGCGTTATGCCATTGGCTGAGGAATTAATGCAAAGCTGGCGATCGCGCCTCGAAGCCGATTGTTCAGACCAGCCCCCTGCTAGCCGAGAAAGCATTATCCGGTGGCTCTTTGGTGCTGATTTAGAACGGTTTGATTCCTTCGGTCGCGAGGATCTGGCTATTGCTCAGCAGGCTATGGACTATCGCTATCGGATCCTGCAGCAGCGCTATTTACGGGTACACCAAGCACAGGCCTACAAGCAACTGCTACAGCGGCTGGGCAGCCTATTCCTGATTCGTAGCAAAATTCGTACCTGGGTGGCCCTGTCCCGCGATCGCCACCGTACGGTCATGGATGTGCTGCAGGAAGTGATCCAAGAAATGATCCAAAGCGATCGCTACATGGGTCAGCAGATGCGCTGGATTTCAGAATGCACCCCCAGCTCTCGTCTGCGCAATGCCTTGATGTTGGCCAGCGTTGAAGAATATTGCCTGCGCCCCATTCGCAATCAACCCCTGCTGGTTTATCGGTTTGTCAACTACCTGCGGCGATCGCAGCGGGCCGGGATGACCCAGGTGCCGTCGGGAGACCTGATCCGTCTGGTGTCCGAAGAAATTACGCCCGATGATTCTGACAATCCGGTCAGCCTGCTAGATAACCAAGCGCTCGCCGACTACCAAGATCAGCAGGTTTGGACGGAACAGCAGGTGCTGCGGGATCAGGTCAAACATCAGTTTGCCGACTATCTGCGAGAACAGGTCGATCCCTTGGCCGCCCAATGGCTAGAACTCTATCTAGAAGGACAGTCCCAGGAAGCGATCGCTACCATCCTGCAGGTGCCCATCAAGCAAATCTATCGCCTGCGAGAAAAAATTAGCTACCATGCCGTGCGGGTGTTTGGGCTCAAGCACAACCCTGATATGGTCATGTCTTGGCTGGGCACCTCCCTCAAGGAGCATAGTTTAGGCTTAACGCCGGAACAATGGACGAGCTACTGGGATGACCTATCGCCCACCCAGCGCCGTCTGCTAGACCTATTGAAAGCCGATCAGCCCACAGAAGCGATCGCGAAAGCCTTGAATTTACGCACCAATCAGGTAGTGGGAGAATGGAGTAAGCTGTACCTCAAAGCTCAGGAACTGCGGGCCAGCGGCTAGTCCCACGGATCAGTTCTGTCCATGGGGGCATGTATTCTGCTCAATGTCCCTTAGAGTGTTAAGAGGAGATTGCACGCGGGTTGAGCTCCATGCTTAAGAACAGAAGAATTTCGCTACCTCAACCCGTCAATCCTACCCATGCTAAACCATCCATCACTATGTCACTCTAAAAGCAGACTGTTGCTGGAGTTCCGCTCATGTCTCCTCCAAGCGATCGCTCAGGGTCAAAATCTACGGGAAATAGCTACGAGCTAGTTTTGTCAAATTTTCCAGACGATCTAGCCAGTCGTCTGAATGTGGATCAGGTTTTTATCCTAATTGACGGCGTTTTGCCATTTGAAGCCTGCCTATACCACCAGGTTCTACCGTTGTATCTAGAAGGTAGCCGCCTGCATCTGGGAATGGTCAGTCCTGATGATCAAACCGCCTCTGACTATGCCAGGCGCATCGTCTCTTATCTCAATTACTCCCTAGTTACCCAATCTATTTCCTCAGCAGCGCTGCAGGCCGTGCTATCGGCCTATCTCAACTACGTGTCGAGCCGCCAGGCAGGCACCGAGTCTGCTGCGGCCCTCAAAACGCCCGCCAAGACAGACGACTTTCAGCCCCAGCCATCGTCAGACGAGGATCACCAAAGCGATCGCCAAACTCTGATTGTTGATAGCCCTGATGACCTAGAAGCCTCGGATCAGGCGCAGTCTGCCATACCCTCTATCCCATCCCCTAGACATAACAAGACGGCCCCAGGTACCACGAGTCCTCCGGCTGCACCTGCGCCAGCTACGCCTTCCCTGGTTACGCCTTCACCAGCTACATCTTCCCCAGATGCGCCTGCTCCAGCAATACCTGCTCCGACGCCCCCACCCGCTACAACGGGAGAATCCCCCCCCATTTCCGCCGCGCGACGGGCATCTCTGCTCAATAACCTGCCGGTTTTGCAGCTTCACCCCCAGCATCGCAATAGTCCTGTGGAGATTTTACGCACCTTACCGCCTCAACAACTTCTGCAGGAGTTGCTGGGGCGCATCTTGGAAGACGGCATTGGGCGTCTATATTTTGAGCGTCAAAGCCACCATGGCCGCGTGCTCTGGAGCCAAAATGGGGTGCTGCAGTCCATCATGGATCGGATTGATCTATCACTGCTGCATGGGCTGGTGACAGAACTCAAGGTTATGGCTCATATGCCCGCTGCACCGCTCCAAACCCCCCAACAAGTAGAGATTGAACGCTCCTATCAACAAAATCGTATCCTCCTGCGGTTTCGAGTCATGCCCTCCAAACATGGAGAAGAGGCGACGGTGCAGGTCTTGCGGGGGGCAGCGCTCAAGTTTTATCAGCAGCAGCAGCTTTCGCGATTGGGACGAGATGCCCTGAGCATTGCCAAGCAACTGCAGTTTAAGGTCAATGAAATTCGAGAGCGGGCTTTGTCGGAGCCAGGCCTTGTTCAAGCCCGTATGGAAGCTCTGGCAAGCCTCAGCGAAATGCTGCGTACCATCGAGCATCAAGTTGACGATTTGCAGAGTGTGGATCCTCCCAAGGACCTGAATTCTCCTGGTTCCCCCAATTCCGAGGAAACGTTTTTCTACGATGCCTAACTCTCACCACCATGGGCTCCACTAGCTCAACGGTATCGCAGACGGATACGAGCAAAACACGCTATACTAAGGGTCGAGTGATTCGGGATGTAGCGCAGCTTGGTAGCGCGCCTGCTTTGGGAGCAGGATGTCGCAGGTTCAAATCCTGTCATCCCGACTTGGCCCTGTGCCGTTATATTCAAATTAAGCTGCTCCATTGGTCATCAAGCATGATGGCTGAGGTGGGGCAGCTTGATCATGTCTGGGCTAGGCCTGGGCTATGTCTGCCTGGGTTTTCTGGTTGATCCGGACGAGCGATCGCCCCTGCGGAAAACCAGGGAACGGTGGCTTTCGCCCTGCTGGCACCTGTTGGTGACGGAACTCTCATGGATGCCGCCGCGTCATAGCAACTCAGGGTA
The DNA here is from genome assembly GCF_016888135.1 of Leptolyngbya sp. CCY15150. NCBI lineage: Bacteria > Bacillati > Cyanobacteriota > Cyanophyceae > Leptolyngbyales > Leptolyngbyaceae > Leptolyngbya > Leptolyngbya sp. CCY15150. The sequence goes on along the minus strand of NZ_JACSWB010000161.1, from coordinate 16,953 downwards.
GGACAACTTGTCAAGGGATCAATTTCCAGTCATACCCGTCATCCTTCTCAGAAATTCGATAGGATGATCCAGATTGTTTCGGTGATGCCCTAAGCGATCGCCTGACCGGTCGAATAGTGAAAACTCAGTCGTGCGGTTCATTGACCGAGTTCATGTTAAATGTTCAATTGTTTTGATAGGAGCAGTTATGAGGTCATTAATGCGTTGGAGTACTGCACTGGGTATCGTTGCTGGATCACTAGCCGGTGCTATTTTGACGGGCACGATGCCGGCTCTAGCTCTTACCGAAGAGCAAGTTATGGAGCGTCTGCGCTCGGTGCCAGTGTTCACGATCACCGATGAAAGCGGGTCTCCCCTTGTGGCTGCTCCTGAACGTGCAACTGATGGTGCAGCCAGTACCCCTGTTGCCGGTGTGTTTATCAGCCAAGATGATGCTGAAAACTTTTTGAACAACTTGGAAGCACAAGATCCGGCTTTGGCTGGGTCAGTGCAAGTTGTGCCTGTGTCCCTCGCAGAAGTGTATCAACTAGCCGTCACAAGCCAGCAAGAGTCGGCAGGCGTTGAGTTTGTCTTTGTGCCTATGGTGGCTGAAGTAGAATCAGCCGTCGATATTCTGCGCACTCAAGGGCAAGATGTAAATGAGTTTGAAGGGGTACCCCTGTTTATCGCTCGTTCTTTAGAAGGAGAAGGGGGCTTCCTCACCATTGAGTCTGGTCAAGAAGCAACGGCTCAAGGAGAACAGGAGCGCTTTATTCCCATTTTCTTCCAGCAAACCCAAATTGAATCCATGCTGGCTCGCCTGACGGAAGCCCAGCCATCGCTTGCCAATTCCATTGAAATTCAGGTGATCAACTTAGAAGGGCTGATTGAAACCCTGCAAACCAGCGATAATGATGAACTCAATCGCATTTTGTTGATTCCTCCCACCGATTCGTTGCAGTATATTCTTGATAGTGCACCTCAACCTCAGTAGTTGTGCATGGGGATGACATTGAACCAACCGGGCTTGTCGGTTAGCTAGTAAGCAACGCAGCAGAGATCACAAATCTGCTGCGTTTGCTGTTGGGCCATGAGGATGGGTTGCAGCTTGAGCGCATGATGGACGATCGCACGATTTCTGGACAACAGCTTTGGCACTGGTGGCAGGGCGCTCGGCAGGCAGCGATCGCCTCGGAGGTGCCTTTGGTTGAACTAGAGTGGCTGATGCAGGAGCTGTGCTCGATTGACCGGCTAACGCTACGGCTAGAAAGCTTTAAAACTCGTCCGCAGGTGACGTTGGATGTGACGTTGGCAGACCTGGATCGCCTTTGGACTCAGCGCTTGCGCGATCGCGTGCCGGTGCAATATCTAGCGGGTCGGGTGCGGTGGCGGCGGTTCTGTCTCCAGGTGTCGCCAGCGGTGTTGATTCCGCGCCCTGAGACAGAGGGCATGATTGATCTGGTGGCGGCGGCGGTTCAGCACTATCCCCATCTAGCTGCCGGAGCCTGGGCCGATCTAGGGACGGGGAGTGGGGCGATCGCCCTGGCTCTGGCCCAGCTTTTGCCCGAAGCCAGGATCTATGCCGTGGATGTTAGTGCTGAGGCCTTAGCGATCGCCCAGGCTAATGCCGTCACCTGTGGTCTAAGCGATCGCCTACAGGTGAGTCAAGGATCCTGGTTTGCAGGGCTGCCGCCGGAGGCTATGCCCCTGAGCGGCATGGTGTCCAACCCGCCCTATATTCCCACGGCGCTGCTGGACGAGCTGCAGCCGGAAGTGCGAGACCACGAACCGAGCCTGGCCCTCGATGGTGGAGCCGACGGGCTAGACTGTATTCGCCATCTAGCGGCGATCGCGCCTCGCTATCTTAAGATCGGCGGGCTTTGGCTGGTGGAATTGATGGATGGGCAGGGAGGGGCCGTGCGATCGCTGCTTCAGCAGACGGGGCAGTATGACCCGATTGATATTCATCTCGATTTGGCTGGACGGCAGCGCTTTGCCCTCGCCTATCGAGGTCAGTAAGATGGGTTTAAGGATGGGCGGGTGCCGATAGAATACATGATGGGCTGCCTGCCGAGATGTGCTTAGGGAGCCTCTTTTCAGGCGATCCCCATGCCTCTATCCAGCCCTACGTTCTCTTTCAACTGCTAACCCTTCACCTAACAGCATTTCTCATGCCACATGTATCCTTTGCGGAGCTAGTTTCGGGGGCACGGGCAGGACAGCTCGTGTCCTTCCCCACCGATACCGTGCCCGCTTTGGCCAGCGCTCCGGCCCATGCAGAGCAGGTGTTTACGCTCAAACAGCGGAGCCAAGACAAACCGTTGATTCTCATGGGTGCCAAGGCCCTGGATCTTTGGCCCTACGTGACCGGGAGCGAATCCGATTGGCTCTATTGGCAGGAAGTGGCCCAGCAGCATTGGCCGGGCGCATTGACCCTAGTCTTGCCCGCTAGCGATCGCGTACCGACAGCGATGAACCCCACCAACCCCACCAGCATTGGCATCCGGGTACCCAACTGTGCGATCGCCCGCCACATTCTGGCCCAGACCGGCCCCTTAGCCACCACCAGCGCCAACCGCTCCGGTGAGCCAGCCCTGCAAAGCCTAGAGGAGATTGCAGCTAGCTTCCCCACGGTTTTGACGCTGCATCCAGAGGCGATCGCCACCCTCAACCAAGAGCTAGGGACATCGACACAGCCGGCAGGCTTGCCCTCCACAGTAGCGCAGTGGACGGGCAGCGGCTGGACGATTCTACGCCAAGGTGGGGTGAGCCTGTAGCCGCCCATCTTCTAGATAGGTGACCTGATCAGCAATATCGATGATCCGGGGATCATGGGTGACCATCAGCACCGTGCAGCCCTTGTCTTTGGCTAGGGTGCGCAGCAGGTTGATCACGGCATGACCGCTGTGGGAATCGAGGGCAGCCGTGGGCTCATCCGCCATAATCAACGCTGGGTTGCCGGCCAAGGCCCGAGCGATCGCCACCCGTTGCTTCTGTCCACCGGAGAGATCCTTGGGCAAGTGATGGGCGCGATCGCCCAAGCCCACTTGGTCTAGGAGCATCATGGCTTCCCAATGAGCTGGACGTTTTTGCACGCCTTTGAGCTTCAAGGCCAGTTCAATATTTTCGGCGGCCGTCAGGGCGGGGAAGAGGTTGAACCCCTGAAAGATGAAGCCGATGGAGTGGAGGCGGAAGGCAGATAGCTGTTTCCGAGAGAGATTGGTAATGGTTTGCCCTAGGAGTTGCACCTCTCCGGATGTGGGGTGTAAAATTCCGCCTAGGATGGAGAGCAGCGTGGTTTTGCCTGACCCGGATGGGCCCATCAAAAGCTGGATATCGCCCCGCGCCACCTCTAGGTCAATATTGTAGAGGGCTTGAAACTGCTGGGCTCCTTCCCCAAACACCATGTTGATCTGCCGAGCCACAATGGCGCGATCGCTCTCTGGTGCATGGTCTAGATGAGAGGTAGAGCTAGGCTTGGATAGACGGCGACGCTGAGACAAAGGTAAAGAAATCATGCCAAGTTGGGAGAATACTACGCTGTGGTACAGATGTGAATCAGGCCAATGACCAAAGGCTTGTTAGGGTTAGACCACCAGCTTTCCGGATCCTACAGGGTTCTAGACAGTGCTGGCGTGCCGAATATCACCAATTCTTGTGCTGCATCGCTGGAAATTCCCAACTTTCTTCAGCATATATACGGAGGGCATTCCCCCGCTAGCCTGTAGGTAGAATCATCAATAGCCCAGTACGAACTGTTGCATTGACGATGGTGAACAGGGGACTAGGAATCGGATATGTCGGGTATAAATGTCAGAGCATGGCAGGGAGGACTATGAAGGGATACACCTTTTATTCCTCAGATTACGGGGATGCTGTGATCCCCAACATCCTGCTGTTAGCCTACCCATGGGTATGAGGTCTCATCTATGCTGCATGGCGCTGAACGGTGCTGCTTGTACGTCCATCGTGGCACGGCAACCTGAGTTTTTGATGAGACCCCTGTGACAGAATCGATCGCCTGCACATAGGCAAACAGCCCTCTCATCCTGGCTCCTACGTCCTGAGGAAAGCTGGCAGGCGAGGGTCTGGGTTCATGCGAAAGTAGTGGATCGGTGCAAGAGGTATGAATGAGATAAACCGAGCATGGTGGCTACTCCTTGGGCAGATATCTCAACAGACGACAGAAGATATCTCAGAGTTCTCCCCAGAAGCATCTATGTTGGGCTAATCAGTCATGTCAGAAAAAAACAGCATTAATAGATACAAAAAAGGTACAAAAAAGCCGCAAGACAATTAGAGACCGCGGCTGAGGGAGATAAGTTTCAAGATGATGACGTCAGTATCCAACAGCTTAGGCAGGCAGCAGCTCCAGGTGCGGCAGCGATCGCTTGGGTTTTGCCACCGTTGAGACGGGGAGAGGAGCGATCGCCTCAGAGCTGTTGGTTCTCAGCTTGGCGGATAGGGTGAGCAATGTGTTGGATTGCTGAACTACTCCATCACCAAATCGATTGAGCCGGCTGGGGCGCATCCACAGGACGTAGGATTGACGGCGGCTAGATTCCATAGGAACTCCTTGAGCATGGCCACCGTTGATAAACGGCAGCTTACATCTGTATGACTTACACGGTGCGAGGGATGGATCCGGAGTGAAGGTTTGCTGTCCTCCTTGACCCAACGACGCAGTGTAAGTGCGGTGTACCGAAACGAGTCAAGCCCCCTGTTGTCATCCATGTTCACTTGGATAACGCTTGCATATCGAGAGAACTTCAGATAGGCCTATGGTCTGCGAAAACACGTCTATTGAGGGAGAGGTAGGTGACACTTTGGTAACCTGACCTAGGGTTGTCCGTCGGGAAAGACCTGCTAAAACCATGGCGCTCTATTGTTCTCTTTCCCCAGCCGCAATCCTTGATCCGGTGGGTTATGTCTAACGTAGTCCTTCATGAGGTCTGACTTCGTCCGTGAGGGCACGTGACTATTCAGGGGGTGTCACAAGACAACGCGTAGGTTTACGGACTGTCTTGTAACGTTATGTTTCATTATATTGATTTTTGGTGAGACTGTCCGAGCGGTTGCGCCCCATTGCTTAGCGTGATCCCCACACTTGCGTAACTTAATGTCTCGCGTCGGCAGAGCTGATAGTATGGTCTGGAGAGGTCAACACGACATAGACGTATGGTGAAATCTGCTAATACCGCTTCGGTCTGGACAGCTTTGTGCAAAAGCGTTTTGATTGCCTTGGTGAGCGTTTTTTTCATGCTCCAGGTAGGAGCATTGCCAGCCCATGCCACCGGGGTCTACAGTATGCCATCCGTTGCTGCGGGGGATCCCACCTGGGTGATTGATGAGGCTGATATCATCAGTCGCTTAAACCAAGGCAAGCTCGATCGCCAACTGGCAGCGATCGCTGAAGAGACTGGCGTTGAGGTTCGCTTCGTCACCTTTCACCGTTTAGACTATGGTGAAACGGCCCAAAGTTTTGCCGATCAGTTGTTTGAAACCTGGTTTCCCACGACAGACTCCCAAGCCAACCAAGTTGTCCTAGTGCTGGATAATGTCACTAACACCACCGCCATCCATGCCGATGCGTCGGTGAGCGATCGGCTAACCGCAGAGATTGCTGAGAGCGTTGCGCAAGAAACGCTGCAAGTGCCCATTCGCGATGGCAACAAATACAACCAAGCCTTTCTAGACGCAGGCGATCGCCTCCTAGCCGTACTGACGGGGCAACCCGATCCCGGGCCGCCAGTGGTTGAAGTCACTATCCAAACCGAAGGCACCTACGCCAAGGCCGAGGAAACGGATCAAAATAGCTCCACGGTGATCATTGTCGGCTTCTTGATTGCCGCCACCGTGATCCCAATGGTCACCTACTACATCTACGTTCGTTAGACCGGCACTGGGTATCATCCCCAAAGCTGTTTCGCATCCTCCAGTGTCGGCAACTGTAGCTGATAGGATGGGCTTCGCTCAGTCAAAATTCGCGGACCGTGATTGATGCCATGCAAATACCGCTTAATTTCTCGTTTCTGAAGTAAAAACTGCCCAAAATATTGCATCGGTCGAACTAATTTTTTCTGCAGCGGGGACTGTCGTAGCCACTGTGCATATCCGGCCGCAATTGGGCCAGACAATAGCTGATGCCATTGCATTGCAGTTTGAGCCGGAGTGAACTCTTGCGACCGACGCAACCCATTTTCAATCATGGCTAGATAGAGATCAGGATTCTGCTTTAAGTGGTGCAGTGCGGCGATCGCATCTTCTGGGGTGCAGACTTCAATGTAATCCAAACTAGATTGACGAAGTCGTTGATAGGAAGGTTCAGGGCTCAGCAAGGCTGGAACCCCCGCCGTCCAAGCATTAATCAGCTTCAGAGCGGGTTTTAAAGATGTATCAAAATGGGTTGTGTTTCGGATCGCCATCACCACATCAGCATCCCGATAGTTCGCCCAGCCTTCAAAGACATTTCCCGTAAACTCTGTGTTCATAACTAGGCGAATGTCCATTGCATCTAGCTGGGCTAAAAACTCAGGGGTTCTAAAGGGTGGAAATAGATTGTACGCCTCCCCCTTAAACACCAGATTTTCAATCGTAGCCCCTCTAGATGGATTCCTTGGTTTCATATTAGGTTGGGGACGATGGGAAATGAAGTGATCCAGCCTCTGAGATTGAATTTGGGAATGATTGATAACAAAGCGCTGATTGCACATCATAGGGCGTGGACAATCGTGATATAACGCTACTACAAAGCTTTTATGCAACCAATCGCGTGCTTTCAAGTAATAGTAAGGTATGAAGCAAATTTGTCCTGGAATAATCTCAGGAACTAGATGAACATCTAAACCACATTGCTTCAGGTCAATATAGGCTTGGGCTGTCCAAATATCGCTTGTATTGACACCGCGTTCGTAGAGTGATTCCAAGGGAAATTGGTTTGGATAATCTAAAAAATTAGGATTATCAACAATATCCTGCCATTTCGGGTCTTTTGTGACGAAATATACCGGATGTGGAAGGGGAGCTAATCGTTCCCAAACAGGCTGTAAACATCCAGTCGGACTTAGGGGGCGGCTCGATGGTTCTGCTGAAGCCATATTGTCTACTCATTGTTAAAGAGACAGGGTAGGCGTCAGTTATAGCTTAAATTCTTTTCGTTAGACCACTACATCATCTCCGAAGTCGTCCTAGTCTTGAACGTAGTCATGGCCGCTGATTAAGGCCGTCTCTGCGCGCACAAATTCCCGCCCCAGATACAGAGCATGGTCGAATCTGCTGAGGGGGCAAGGGTTGGCTGCTTCCGTAATGGCCATGCCCAGTTCTTTAGCGGTGCGACCTTTGTAGGTTTGGGTGGGCAGCCGCTTGGCATTGCCACCTCGGGCGCAAAGGGGTTCGCCGGTCTCTGGATCGACGGCTAGACCTTTTTCGTTGATGGCATTGGTGTAGTGATCGGCGCAGATCAGTCCGGCTTCCCGATCAACGTAAATAATAAAATATCCCTCTGGATCCAGCTCGATGAAGCGTTTGGAGAGTTTGTCATCAAGCTTGGCCAAGTCTGCCGCTGTGGGGTGGGTAGTGGGTGTATGGGGATGGGTCATAACTCGTTTTTATTGATTACCAATCTTTAAGTCTAAAGCGTGTCGTTGAGGATGGGAACCCGAGGTGCGTCAACGGCGGCAGCGATCGCCCTTCCTTGTGCATCTCATGACCATCAAGAACTACATTGAAAGTATTTTTCGTGGCTACAACATAAAAGATTGTGGATAATCGTCAATAGCGCTTGTCTACGGCAGGTTTGTCTAGCAAGCGAGCGGTGATGGTCGGGATGCATCTGTAGCTGTGCTGCCTAGTGTCCGCCGCTCAATCCATGTCCACCCTAGCGATTTTTCTGCAGACTTTCATGGTGGATCCCCTAACCTCTCCCTATTCCATTGCTTGGATCGCAAACATGGCGGAACTTCCCCAAGGGGAATGGGACGCCCTAGCCCTGCCGCTGAAAACGCCGTTTCTGGAGTGGCATTGGCTAAACGCCATGGAAACCTCCCACAGCGTTGTGCCCAATACTGGCTGGCTGCCCCAGCATTTGACCGTGTGGCGCGGGCGATCGCTGGTGGCCGCCGCACCGCTCTACCTGAAGGGGCATAGCTACGGAGAGTTTGTGTTCGACCAGCAGTGGGCAGACCTGGCCCAACGCATGGGGGTGCAGTACTATCCCAAACTCTTGGGCATGTCGCCCTTTACGCCGGCCGAGGGCTATCGATTTTTAATCGCGCCAGGGGAAGATGAGGCGGTGCTCACCGACCTGATGGTTCATGCCATTGATGATTTTTGCGATCGCAACCATATTTCTGCCTGCCATTTTCTCTACGTCGATCCCCAGTGGCGGCAGATGATGGAGCAGCGAGGCTTCAGTGCTTGGCTGCACCACAACTATGTTTGGAGCAATCAGGGCTACAGCAACTTCGACGATTACTTGACCTCCTTCAATGCCAATCAGCGGCGCAACATTAAGCGGGAACGCAAAGCCATCGAGAAAGCTGGGCTATCGATGCAGATCCTCACGGGAGAGCAGATCACCAAACCGCTGCTCTCGCTGATGTATGACTTCTACGCCGATACCTGCGATAAGTTTGGTTGGTGGGGCAGTAAGTACCTAACGCGACAGTTTTTTGAGCAACTCCACCACGACTACCGCCATCGAGTGGTGTTGGTAGCCGCCTTCGATGACCAAGATCCCCGCAAACCCACGGGGATGTCCTTTTGCCTCAACAAGGGCGATCAGCTTTACGGTCGCTACTGGGGCTCGTTTCAGGAGTTTGACTGCCTGCACTTCAATGCTTGCTACTATGCTCCGATTGAATGGGCGATCGCTCAAGGTGTCCAAACCTTTGATCCAGGCGCAGGTGGCCGACACAAAAAGCGGCGGGGCTTTCCGGCCACGCCCAACTATTCCCTACACCGCATCTACAGCGATCGCCTCCTGCCGATTCTCAGCGCCTATATGCGCCAAGCCAATGAGCTAGAACAGCAGGAAATTGATGGCATTAACCAAGAGTTGCCCTTTAAGCACATGGGCAGCAACTAGGGGAGAAGAGGGAGCGATCGCCCCTGGGATGTTGGCCGTTGTTCCGAGCTTTTTCGCGAATCGCCTTAAAATCTATAAGATAGGTTAACCAAGGCGATCGGCGTCCTTCGTTTTCCATCCTGTAGGTATCATGCGGCTCTACCCAAACCATGTCTGACCCTGAACAAATCCCACTCTTCGATCTCCTCTCCACCCCAGCGCCGCCGCCCTCCGTGGACGTAGATCGCATTCCCACCAGCGCCAAACTGCCCATTCCTCCCGGCACCTATACCGATCTGGAGACCTTGGGGCACCATTGTCGCCAGTGTCAGCGCTGCGAACTGGGGGGAACTCGCATCCATGCCGTAGTGGGGCGGGGCAATCCTAAGGCCCCGATTATGATCGTGGGTGAGGGGCCAGGGCAGCATGAAGACGAAGCTGGGCAGCCATTTGTGGGGCGATCGGGGCAGTTGCTGGAAAAAATTCTGGCCGCGGTGAATATCGACAGTCAGCAAGACGTCTACATTTCCAACATTGTCAAATGCCGGCCACCGGGCAACCGCACTCCCACCGCTACGGAGATGGATGCCTGCCGTCCCTACTTGCTAGAGCAAATTCGCCTAGTGGATCCCAAGATCATTTTGCTCACCGGCGCGTCGTCCGTGCGGGGCTTGATTGGCGATAAGCGCGGCATCACCAAAATTCGTGGGCAGTGGCTGGAGTGGGAAAATCGTCTCTGTATGCCCATCTTCCATCCTGCCTACCTGCTGCGCAACGCCTCCCGTGATAAGGGCAGTCCTAAGTGGCTGATGTGGCAAGACATTCAAACCGTGCGGGCTAAGCTCGATGAAATTCGCCAAATTCCGCCCAAGTCCCCGTAAAAGTTTCCGACCGATGTCGTCTTTCAGAAAAAATAGGGCAGACTAATACTGTTCTGTTTTTGACAGCAGCAAGACGGCTGAAGATCAGCGCCATCACGGGTGAGTCCGGCAGCATGTCATGCCCCAGCGTTCAAGCTATGAGGCGCTGATAAGCTTGGTCTTAAAAGATTTGAGTCACAACTGGATCGGTGAATACGGTCATCAACATGAGGATGAATGAACAACAGGGACAGCTCTGATGGAGTAGATGAGTACACATCAGTTCCCTAACTTGACTGTGCTTCCTAGGCAATCCATGGTCTAGGTCAACCCATCCATCGCCGCCCACTCTCTTAGGCTAACCAGCCTAGGGGGACATGTTGTCGCTTGTTGCTGTTTCGTGTTCTATTAAGTCAGTCCGGCATTCGTGATGGTCGCTAGAAGGTGTGGCAGACATAGATCGGCTGCGGATAGCCTCAGGTGCATTTGAGGGGGTTGCTCAGAGTCCAACAGGGCCAGACACATGGGCGATCGCTCGCATGGGTCTGGTTGATAGGTTTTGGGGTGTAGAGAACGCGTTTCCCGTTGTTGTTTCTTTTACAAGTCCATGACGTGCAGGTCAGGACTATTTGAGCCATACTCTTAGGCTGTGGTTCACTTAGGCTGTAGTTCGCCCTGTAGAAACCTCGGATGCTAGTTGCATCTGTAGGATTAGGAATGCTTGGTTTGATGCTTGCTGTTTGCCTGTAATCTGTATGCCCTAGGGGTAGGTCAACGTAGTATTTGGTGCCGCCATGACTAACTTTCGGGATGATTTGACGCAGTCCGGTGCGATCGCTTCTGGTCTACCTACATCAGCGATCGCCTCTGATCGGTTGGAGTTGCTCGTCATTGATCCATCCGTACAAGACTATGGGCAGTTGATCGACGGCCTGCGGCCTGGCGTGGTGGTGTATGTGCTCCATCCGCAGCAGGACGGGATTGAGCAGATCACGGAGCTGTTGCAGCACTACAATCAGCAGATCCAAGCTCTTCACCTGATCACCCATGGCGATCGCGGCCAACTGCATCTGGGCCATAGTCTCCTCACCACCAGCACCCTAGGTCGCTACGGGCGATCGCTGCAGCGTTGGTCTACGGCCCTAGCGCCCCAGGCCGATATCTTGATCTACGGCTGCCAGGTGGCTGACGGCGTGACGGGGTACGGGTTTATCCGGCAACTGCAGGTTCTAACGGGGGCAAATATCGCCGCCTCTACGACCCCGATTGGTCATCCATCCCTAGGCGGCACCTGGGATCTAGATGTCACCCTGGGAAAAGTACATACGCCCGTTGTGGTGAATCCTGCCACCCAACAGACCTATCCCCACTGCTTTATACCAACTGTCAGCATCTCCGATCTCACCTTGGAAGAAGATGTGGGCGATGCTGTCTTCACCGTGACCTTGTCAGAGCCAGCTACAGATCCAGTGGTGCTGGACTTTAATACCAGTGATTTCAGTACAACCGCTGGGGAAGACTATACGGCTGTGTCGGGGCGGCTCACCATTCCATCGGGAGGCACCCAAGCCTTTATCACCGTTCCGATCATTGATGATGATCTTGACGAGGCACGTGATGGTGATCCCTTTGAAAGCGAAACTTTTTCCGTTGATCTCTCAATTGTCTCTGGGGCTGACTCGACCAATTCCATCCTGAATGGTTTTGGCAATATTACGGATAATGATCCGGCACCGGTGGTCAATCTGCTCAATACAGGGGTGCAGGTCACGGAAGGAGTGGGTGCGGTGGCGCGCTTCACCGTCGGCTTAAGCGGCCCGGCTGCGGGGCAGATTACGGTGAACTATACCCTCAACAACGGTACCGCCACCGATGGAGAAGACTATTTCTTCCCCGACACACCCTCTCTTGTGTTTCTGGAACAAGAAACCCAAAAAGTCATTGAAATTACCATCCTTGATGACGATATCTATGAGAAAAATGGCGTCCCCGAAACCTTTTCCCTAGAGATTTTTAGCGTCACGGGTAATCCTAGCGGAGATGGGGTAGAGCTTGGCCCAGATCGCATCAGTACGGTCAGCATTACCGACAATGAGCTGGCTCCGGTGGTGAGCATTAATAGCCTCACGGTTCTTGAAGATGCAGGAACAGCGGTGCTAGAGGTGACCCTCAGCAATGCCAGTGATGAGCTCACTCGGGTGACCTATACGACGGCTGATGATACGGCTGTCAGCACAGGGGCTGTGATTGATGGCACCCGAGACTATGACCCACGCGTAGGCACCCTATCGTTTGTGGCGGGCACAACCTCCACACTGCTGACGATCACCGTTGTGGATGATGTGGTGGAAGAGGTCAACGAGCAGTTTTTCGTGAACCTCACAGGTACGCCAGTGCCTGGCAGCGTCAACCTGAATGATGGCATTACTCAAGGTGTGGTGACGATTCGGGATAATGACAGTGTGCCGATTGTGACGGTGCTGGGCGATAGCCAAGCGGAGGGTACGGATCTCGCCTTTATCGTGCAGCTATCGCGGGAGGGCACCACCCCCGTTGTCATCAACTACACCACGGTAAATGGGACAGCGATCGCTGAACCCCTGACGCCTGAGCCGGATGGCGATAACGACTATACCGCTACCCAAGGCAGCCTCACCTTTGCACCGGGGGAAACGCAGCTTACCGTGGTGGTGCCCACAGCGGCGGATGAGATTTTTGAACCGAATGAAACCCTAACGCTACAGCTATCGCTAGATCCAGGTGCAGACAATGCCACCTTCACAGGCGGCAGCTCTGTGGGAACAAGCACGATCCTCAATGATGATCCGGCCCCCATCATTTCCGTTGAGGATGTGGCGGTGAATGAAGGTGCCTTGGGTAATTCACCTGGAGCCGTTTTTACCTTCCTCCTCGATCGCCCTAGCCAAGCGCCCGTCACGGTTACCTATGAAACGGCAGACGGGACGGCGGAGAGCGGTGGTGAGATTGAGGCTGGGACGGCGGACTATACGCCCAGAACCGGCCTGTTAACCTTCGCGCCTGGCTCAACGATCCAACGCCTGACGGTGACGGTCAACGGAGACAACACCTTTGAAGACGGGGTCGATGAAACCTTTGTCCTCAATCTCAGCAACCCCAGCAACGGTTCGACCCTCAGCACCCCACAGGTCACCGGCACCCTTCTTGAAGATGATGCTCAGCCAGCGATCGCCATCCTGGATACATCGGTGGTGGAGGGCAATAGTGGGGAAACGACCAATGCTGTCTTCACGGTACAACTGACCAACCCCAGCCAATCTGAGGTCACCGTCACCTACAGCACCGGGGATGGCACAGCCAGTTCAAGCGGTGTTGTTGCAGCGGGCGGCAGCGATTATGTCCCGGTCATCGACGAAACCTTAGTCTTTGCCCCCGGTGAAACCCAGCAATTGATCACCATTACGGTGAATGGGGACGACGTGAATGAAGGGAATGAAGCCTTCACGATCAACCTCGCTGATCCTACGGGCGCAACGGTGGCCGACGGAGTGGGCACGGGCACGATTGTTAATAACGACGGGCCACCAGCGATCGCCCTTCTCAACAATGCTGTCACCGTCAATGAAGGGGATAGCGGCGAGACAGCCACTGCCGTTTTTACAGTGCAACTGAGCAATCCCAGTCAGACGGAGCTGACCGTCACCTACAGCACGAACGATGGTACCGCCCGTTCCGACGGAGAGTTGAATGCGGGGACGGCAGATTTTAGTCCTATCGTTGATGGGGTAGATGGGGTACTGGTCTTTGCACCGGGTGAGACCCAGCAGTTGATCACGGTGACGGTGAATGGGGATGATACGAACGAGCCGGATGCAGAAACCTTCAATGTTGTCTTGAACGGTGTCACTGGAGGAGGGGGAGCAACCTTAGATGGAACGGCTAGTTCTGGCACGGTCACTATTTTGGATGATGATGATCAGCCAGCGATCGCCATCTTAGATACATCGGTCACCGAGGGAAATAGTGGCGACACCACCGCTGCCATCTTCACTGTCCAGTTGAGCAATCCCAGCCAGACGGAAGTCACCGTTGACTATAGCACGGCAAATATCACAACCAGCACCGGAGACAACGGGGCAGCCGGTGGCGATGACTATGTGCCCGTGGTGGGCAACACGCTGACCTTTGCGCCCGGTGAAACCCAACAGTTGATCACGATCGCCGTGAATGGCGATGATGTCAACGAACTGGATGAAACCTTCAGCATTACGTTGATCAACCCCACCACCAACGCGACGCTAGATGACGGGTTGGGCATCGGCACGATCTTGGATGATGACAATGTGCCGGTGGTGAACATTAGCAACGCCACGGTGCTGGAAGGCAACACGGGGGACATCAGCACGGCGGTGTTTACCGTTAGCCTCAGCAATCCAAATCAGGCTGAGGTGACGGTAGCCTACACCACAGAAGATGGGACAGCCTTAGCCGGTGGCAATGGCGCGCTGGGCCTTGATGACTATCAGCCTGTGGTCGATGGTGTTCTGACCTTTGCCGCCGGTGAAACTCAGCAGTTCATCACGATCACTGTGAATGGGGATGGTGTGAATGAAGAGGATGAAACCTTTGCTGTCCGGCTGAGTCCGCCGACTGGGGGCCCAACCCTGGGCGATAATCCCGGCACCGGCACCATTATCGACAATGATGATCCGCCAACGATCGCCATTTCTAATGCTTCGGTGTTGGAGGGCAATCTTGGTGACACCAGCAACGCCATCTTTACCGTCAGCCTGAGTAATCCTAGCCAGGACGATGTAACGGTGACCTACAGCACCGCAGACGGAACGGCTAGCTCTGGGGGAAATATAGCGGCCGGTGAGGGCGACTTTGAGCCGGTGGTGGATGGTGCTCTGACCTTCACCGCAGGCGAAACCCAACGGTTGATCACCATCGCGGTGAATGGGGACGGCGCGACTGAAGGTACCGAAACCTTCAACGTAAATCTCACCAGCACATCGGCGGGGGGCGGCATTGCAGATGGGACAGGTGTGGGAACCATTGTCGATAATGATGGGCCACCCGCGATCGCCATCCTGGGCACCAGTGTCACCGAAGGCGCTATCAATGAAACCACCAATGCCGTATTCACGGTGAGCTTGACCAACCCCAGTTCGGAGGCGGTGACGGTTAACTACACCACCGCCAATATCACCGCCAGTACCGGCGGAGCTTTGGCAGCGGGCGGGGATGATTATCTGCCTGTGCTTGGCGGAACTGTGACCTTCGCGGCGGGTGAGATCGAGCAGTTGATCACGATCACCGTGAACGGCGATGGTGCCAATGAAGGCGATGAAACCTTCAGTGTGACCCTCTCTGATCCTAACGGCGGTGGTGCCAACTTGGTAGGAGGGGGCGAGAGCGCCATTGGCACAATTGTTGATGATGATCCTCAGCCAGCGATCGCCATCTTGGGATCATCGGTGCTCGAAGGCGATGATCTCACCACCACCAACGCCATCTTCACGGTGCAACTGAGCAATCCGAGTCAAACGGACATTACCGTTGACTACAACACAACAGATGGCAGTGCCCTTGCTGGCAGTGATCCAGCCGTTGGGGGCAATGACTACGAAGCGGCCAGTGGTTCGTTGACCTTTGTGGCAGGCGAGACGCTGCAATTGATCACGGTCACCGTGAACGGGGATGGCGTCAGCGAACCCAGTGAAACCTTCAATGTGGTGTTGGACAATCTGCAAGGAAACGCCACGGTAAGCAACGATACGGGAGTCGGCACGATTGGGGATGATGACGCCCAGCCGACGATCACGATTGACAGCCGAACGTCGTTAGAAGGGGACAGCGGCCAGATAACCAACGCTATTTTCACCGTGCGACTGACCACGCCTAGCCAGTCTGAGGTAACGGTTAACTACAATACTGCGAACGGTACGGCCAGCTTTGGTGGGAATCCGGTGCTTGGTGAGGATGACTATGTGCCGGTGGTGGATGGAGTCCTCACCTTTGCCCCCGGTGCTGTGCAGCAATTAATCACGATCACCGTGAATGGCGATGACGTAGACGAGGCGGATGAGACCTTTGATGTCATCCTCAGCAATGCTAGCGGCGGAGCCAACCTTGAGCCAGATACCCAAGCAACCGGGACGATTATTGATGATGATGATCCAGCCGTCATCACCATTTCCAATGCCTCGGTGCTGGAAGGTGATCTTGGCGAAACCAGCAACGCTGTCTTTACCGTCAGCCTGAGTAGTCCTACTCCGGGTGAGGTGAGTGTCACCTACAGTACGGCGGATGACACCGCTAGTTCTGGGGGTGATGTGGCAACCGGTGAGGGCGACTATACGCCGGTCACCGACGAAGTGATTGTCTTTGCACCGGGTGAGACCGAGCGGTTGATCACGATCGCGGTGAATGGCGATGGTGCCAATGAAGAGGATGAAACCTTCACCGTTACCTTAAATAATCTCACCGGAGATGCGACCCCGGGCGATCTGGTGGGCGTTGGGACAATTGTGGACAATGATGGGCCACCCGCGATCGCCATTTCCAATGCGGTCGTGGATGAAGGAGACAGCGGTGATACGGTAAACGCCATCTTCACGGTGCAACTGAGTAATCCTAGTCAAAATGAAGTGACCGTTGACTACAGCACCGCCAATGGGACGGCTAATGCTGGGGGCGAGGTCAACGCGGGCACCGATGACTATACGCCTCTCACCGGAACGCTCACCTTTGCGCCGGGTGAGACAACGGCCTTGATCACCGTTACCGTCAATGGCGATGACGTCGATGAGCTAGACGAAACCTTTACGGTGACGCTTGCTGATCCAAGTGGCGGTGCAGAACTCAGTGGTGGCGTGCAAGTTGGTACCGGAACCATTACTGACGATGATGATCAGGCAGCGATCGCCATCTTGGGAACATCGGTGCTCGAAGGTGATGCGACGACGACAACCAGCGCCATCTTCACGGTGCAACTGAGCAATCCTAGCCAAACGGACATTTCTGTTGACTACAACACCACCGATGGCAGCGCCAGTGCCCTCGGTG
>NZ_JACSWB010000160.1 GCF_016888135.1 Leptolyngbya sp. CCY15150 | reverse complement strand
ATTGCAACCCGCTACGAGAAGAAGGCTGAGAACTACCTCGCCATGCTGACTCTAGCTTCTATCATGCTGTGGCTATAGTTTTAAAACAGAGCCTAGTGCTGGGTGTTTCGTTGCTCAACCCAGCCTACGCAAAACGATGGGTCAGTCAATCTGGTTGACCAGTCTATTCAGTCGGTGGACTCCATTCAATGAAGCCCAGTTGTCGGTTTTTGACTCCGCTTAACCCTTTTCTCATCATGAAGCTAGGTTGCCGGGTTTCGATGTTGCTCAACCCTCTTCTCATCAGGATTTGAGCATTGAGCGACATCGAAATGCTTGCCACTCGTTACGTCCTCCCGCTTAGCTCACAGGAACACCGTTTTTTGCTGCGCGAAGGAAGGGAGAATCTAGCTTGCAAACAAAGCTCAATCTTTTCTTGAATGCCGAAGAGGACGTGGGACTGAGGATAACAGACGTGCTTCTCTGGTCATCAGGAGCCTATCGTTTGGGATGACTGGAGTAATATCAGGAATGCTTCAATCATCGCTGAACCTGATCTGATGAAAAGCATAGGTTTTCTACGTTTTTTGGACTGAATCTTCTGAGAAATATTGCTGCTAACAACTGACACGATGTCGTAGAAAAGATCCCTAAATTTCCTAGATCATTGCTCATTGTTCTAAGTTTAAGGCTATAGTTCTATATAACAAGATGAACAAGATTTTCCTTCATTAAATCAAATGTTCATGTTGTCTCTATTTTGCAAATGGGAAGGATCTTCGAGCGCTAATGGGTGATATTCCAACAACTCCGATAACCGGAAAAGCTTTGCTTCAAAAGGTCAAAGAACTCTCGCATCTACCACGTCGTGAAAAAGCTAGGCAATGTGGATATTACACCGTTGGAAAAAATAGTCAGGTTCGGGTCAATCTGGCAGACTTTTTTGAAGCCATTTTGGCTGCGAAGGGAACCTCTCTGGGGGTAGACGCTGCTAAGGATGGGCGTGGACGAGAGCCAACCTATCGGGTGAGTGTCCATAAGAATGGTCAGCTTGTCATTGGTTCAACCTATACCGAAAAAATGGGATTGAGTCCAGGGGATGAGTTTGAAATTAAGCTAGGGTACAAGCACATTCATTTAATTCAGATTGATGCTAGTAAGCAGCAGGATGAGGATGAAGAGTTTGACGACGAAGATGAGTTTGATGACGAAGATGAATAGCGATCGCCCGTAACTAAACGGAGGCGATCGCTGCCAGAATCGATCCTGTCATCACACCCAGGTAAGGGGCTATCAACCTTGCCTGGGATGCTCATCGTTGCCTGACTCAAGCTGTGCTTTCCAGGCAAGAGCGGCGGTTTTAAAGTCTGACAGGCTTAGATAGTTTAGAGGTTGATCATCAACAACTAAATTGTTGAGGGTTGCGCCCTTGGCGTCTAGGTGTAGGCGGTAAGCATTGCCCGATCGCTCCCAGGTGGATAGATGTCCAGCCTCTATCTCTGCACTAGCGGTGAGCAGTTGGTTAACGCTTTCAAGACTGTCTTGAATATCAAGACTTAAAAAGCCTAAAACCTCACAGCGAGCTGAGTCGTCGGCAGTCCATTCTGCCCAATTCCAATTGAGTTTTGACATAGTGCTGATGGCTCAGCCATCGTGTGAATATCGTCTCGGCGTAAACGCTGGGCGTTGGCGGCATAGGATGGCTGAACCCAGTGTTCTTGATGATCTGCGGGTATTAAGACTAGAAGATTCGCTACTGTCGTAAGGGAAACCCGGTATTGATGCGACCATCGGAAAGATTGGCTCCGGCGATGATGACGGTTGTGCCATCTCTAGCCGGACAGAATTGAGATGAGTTGTCTGAGCCACTGGTTGGTCGGTTTTGTCCGCACCAGGCCCAACTGGGTGCGCCCGCAGGGCAGGTGACGCGATGGGCCTCTGCGTAGGCGATGGAGTTTAAGACCTGGGTGGCTAGGCAGGGATCGGGAAACATGGTGGAAAATTTGGTTGTTGAGGATGAGCCTGCGTAGCTCCACTGTCCGGCATAAATGCCTTGGGCATTGGCGGATTGGGTGATGGAGAATTGTCCAACGGTGCTGGGATTTTGTCCATTGGGGCGGAAATGGAAGCCGCTGAGCTGTCCATCTCGCAGCTCTCCGCAGAAAATGTGGGGATAGTTGATTTGGCGACCGCTGTAGGCAGTCACCCACTGCGATGAGGTGGGGCAGGTGGCGCTTTGAGCCTGACCAGCCTGACCGGCAGAGCCCAGACAAGCAGCCAAGACACAAGCGATCGCTCCAATGAACAGGGACGATAGTAGGGTTCGGCGCACCCAGCGCTGGATCATCTTGGTCAGAGTCTTAAAGCTTTGAACGATGACTTGGATCATATCTGTTATCCGTTTGTAGTGAGTGGTTTTAGAGGAACCCGTAGCGGAGTTCGACTGTAACACAGGCTCATGGATGATCCATCGCCACATTCACGGGCATCTAAACCTTATCCGGCCAGGACTGGGCAGGATGAACTGCGCTTGGCTGCCATCTAGCGCAAGGGGCCGGTTTGGTGGAAGAATCGGGATGGCGCTACGCTGAACTATAAGCCGGATGATGATTTGACCGGTGGATACCCTAGGTTTTAAAGGACGAAGCAGGTTCACAACATGAATTATCTCATTGCGGTCTTGCCGGATCGAATGACCGCCGAAGCAGCCTATACCGAGTTGGAAACGGAAGGATTTCCTGCCGACAGTGTCAGCATTCTTGGTAAGGGCTATAAAACTGCTGATGAATATGGGTTTATCGACCCGAGCAAACCTGCCCGCAAGCAAATGCGGCTCATGTCATTTTGGCTGGTTCCCTTTGGCTTCGCTGCCGGGGTGGCGTTCAATCTATCCACCCAGTACCAACTGATTCCAGCCTTGGGATCGGTGGGTAACCAACTCATCGGTGGGCTCTTAGGGGCGATCGGTGGGGCTATGGGCAGCTTTTTTGTAGGGGGCGGGGTTGGTCTGTCGGTGGGGGGCGGTGATGCTCTGCCCTACCGCAATCGTCTTAAGCAAGGCAAGTATCTGGTGGTGGTGAAGGGCGCACCCAACCTGACCAACAAGGCCACACGACTGCTCAAGTCGTTTAATCCTGAACTCTTGCAAGGGTACGTCGATCCCACCGAGAAGCCGGGGTGGGGGCAGCTATGATCTGCCTCTCGGCATAGCTAGGATGGCCTGAATGCTTTAACGCTGCATAACCGACGCTGCATAACCATAGGTGTTTTATGGAACAATTACCCAAAAGTTTAGAAGAAGCGATCGCTGAGGCTATGGTTGCCACCCAGGCGGCTTTGGAGGATGGCTATACGCGACTACAAGTCGAGCTGGTGTTTCCTGAACTGCGGATGATGCCGATCGCCCAACAGTTTCTATCGGCCTTTGAGGATCGAGGCTCAAGGCTACGGGTCTTCTTTCCTGATGCTGGGGCGGCAGCTCTGGCCCGTCGCGATTGGGGAGACAAAGACTATGCCATTCGTGGCATGGGAGAGCTGAAGGCCAAAATACAGCCTGATGAGGAGCTGTTCATTTTTATCGAACCGTCCTCGGTGGAAGTGGGGCAATTGGAAGAACTCTGTACCGAAGCAGGCGATCGCCCTGTGGTACTCCTGAATCCTCGTTTAGAAGATATTGCCACCATTGGCATCGGCTATGCTGGCCGGCAACTGCGGGAGCGATTTCTGAGCCAATTTGACTCGTGCTATTACCTGCAGCCCACCGACGGAGCCGCTATTTCTCGTTCCTATCCATCTTCTTGGCGGGTATGGCTAGAACGGGAAGAAGGCGAGTATGAGCTAATTGCCGAAGAACCTCGCAAGCCGGTGGGAGAAGCACTCAACCAACTGCTGCTGCAAGCGACCGGTGGTGGCGAATCGGAGGCGGCCCAACCCAGCGCCATGAAGCGTCCGGGTTTGCTATCGGGTCTTCAGCAGTTTCTACGGGCGCTGAGTCAGTAGGATACAGCCACAAACAGCCATAAAAAAGTCTGAGAGACGGTTGTATCATCTCTCAGACGGGTGTGAGGTTGGTGGGGAGCGATCGCTCCTGCCCATTCCGGGCGGCACATAACACTCCAGGGATGACGCTGGCTGAGCGAAGTCATGTACTGAGAACAGGCTAAGTCAACGTGGAACGTCTTCCGACGTGAGAAGGCCAAGACCCAGCCATCGTGCCCTGAGCGAAGTCGAAGGGCACGATGGCTCAGGGAATACTGGTACCCTAACGACCGAGTAGCGTTCCGCTGCCTACTAGGCTTCGTCTACCTTGGAGTCCTGAGGATCTTCGTCCTCTGCGTCGGCAGGGCTGGCTGCTTCCGCTGGCGTTGGCTCAGGTGTCTCATCGACGGCAACGGGGTTCACGTCTTGCTCTGGTTCCGCTGCTGGAGCCTCCACTGCGGCGATGTCTGCCGCTGGGGTTGCAGCTTCTGTCGCTTCAGGGGCGACTGTGGCAGTAGAGGTCTCTGGCGTCACACCCTCTGCAGTTGCTGTAGCCTCCGTGGTTGCCTCCGCCCCATCGGTGCGCTGATCCTTACGCTTCACCTTCACCAAGTTTTGCTTCTTCTTTTTCTTTGGAGCCTTGGCTTTGGGTTTATGGCGAGGTGGTGCAATCCCAATGCGGGTGCCTTCTTCAATCACCAACTGATCTTGATGGCGTCTGACATGCAAATCCCAGAAATGACCGACCAGCTTGCCATCTAGAGAACCGCACAAAATCAAGCGAAAGGCCTTGGCCTCTGCCCCAGACTTACGGGGAGCCTGCTGAATGCGCACGGTAATTTGCTGCTGGTCTTCCGCCACCCCAATCACTTCACCCCGGATGGAAAAGTAGCCATCTTGGGGATCGACGACAGAAACGGGCGCTGGAGCCGGAGCTGGCGGAGCGGGTGGCGCTACGGGCTCAACGGGACGCACGGGGGGCACCAGTTTGGGTTTTGACAGCAGTTGCGGGGATGATGATTCAGTGGCGTCTGGCGCAGGGGAGCGATCGCTCTCGGGGGCTGGGGCTGCCGTAACGTCTGGGCTATCGGGCTCCTCAGCAGGGCTGGCTTCAGCTACAGGGGCTGCTTCCGGTTGTTCCTCAACAGGAGCAGACTCCTCAACGGCTTCAGCCGCTGGTGGCTCAGATGACTCACTCGATTCATCCGTCTCACCCTCCTCGCCGAGCGGTTGGGTGAGGGTTTCTGGTTCCCAGACGCCAACAATTTGCACATGCAGCTCATGCTGCTTTTCCCGCGTGCGTGGATAGACCACCCAGAGATGGGATTGGTCGAGATCAATATGCTTTTTGACCAAGCTCATCACCCGCCCTAGCAAGACGGCATCGATTAAATGACCGTCTTCGGTTTTTAGAAAACCGCGAGTGAAGCTTTCCTCCGAGGGCTGATATTGAGCTTGAACAAGCCCAATAGCCCGGAATTGCTTCGGCTCGCTAGCCGGTGGAATGGGGTGATGGGCAGACAGATTCGGTGAACTGTTGGTAGCTGACACGGATGGGGTAGGTGAAGACACAAGAGTAGTAGACGATTGTGAAGAGACTGAAGAAGACATTGGGCTAGCTTGTCCTGAACGTTGATCAGAGCGATCGAGGTTAGTGTTGGCCGGAGGGGTTGCGCGTCGAGGAGGAACCAGATTAGGAGAGGTGGGTACTTGTGGTACATCACCAGACTCTGACGGCGTTGGCTGTTGATTTGCTGGTAACACCATTGGATCCTCCCTAGGGCAAATTCGGCCGACCCGCTTTCGCCTAAATGAGCAGACAGGACACTGACACTATATGTTTAGTTCAACACTAGATTAGCATCCACCTATAAGTCTGCCTTGGCAAAGATTGAGCAAGATTTTAACGAGCTATCCTCAACGGGGCATCCTCAATTATGTCTTAAACAGAGGGAATGTAGGGTGGAATGTTGATGACAGAAGTAGGCAGAACAAGAACGGTCGTCGGGTTGTCTGAGACCGTTGGATGGGGACACAGGGTGCAGCGATCAAGCTGCTGTAGCACCTGATGCCAACAGATTCAGAGACTATTGACGCGTACTTGTATCTATTCTTTACACTATTCTTTTCAACTGATGTTCCACCCTAGGGAACGTCCCTAGGGAGCCTTGAGGATGGTCATGGGATAGAGGCTATAACGTTGTGCAACCAGGCGGGAAATCTATCATAAATGTTAGGGGTTAGTTAATAAGGCAACTTCATCTGTTTATACAATCGCGATCGCTTATATCCGGCTAAATCAAACCTAAATTGGCTGAAATAAAGGATTTGCACGGGGTAGGGTAGGTGGCGATCGCGATTGTCTAGAGGAACAAGATTGCGGTTGCCGTTGTGCTCCACTGCAGACATCTTGCCCATCTGGTGGAATTGGGTGGGCAGAGATGGCAGGGTAGACCATAATAGGCGATAGAGTTTGGGAAGAGTCTGTGGTGAAATCACAAAGTCGTTGGATGAAAACGTTGATCTTGGCGATCGCTGTTGTAGCCTTTGCGGGGTCAATGGTGGTGTTGCCGTTTGCTGGTGCCTTCCAAGATCGGGAGGAGTCGGTTTCACCAGGTACCCCAAGCGCTAACCCAACGGATGCGCGGCAGCAAGAATTGGCAGATCAAGCCCATGGTTATGAGCTGGTGCTCGACCGGGAGCCGGATAACGTGGTGGCCCTAGAGGGGTTGCTGGAAGTGCGCTTGGAAATGAGCGACATTGAAGGGGCGATCGTTCCCCTAGAACGCCTAGTAGAGCTCAATCCTGAGCAGTCTGACTACGCGGTCTTACTAGCCCAGGCTAGAGAACAGGTGGGCGATCGCGAAGGTGCGGCCCAAGCCTACCGGGATGTACTCTCGTCTCAGCCGGGTAATATGAATGCGCTGCAGGGTTTGGTGGCGTTGTTGGTGGGTCAAGAACGTCCAGAAGCGGCCATTGGGTTATTAGAAGATACGCTCCAGCTTGCTGACAATGCCAACCAGGTGCAGGCAGGCAGTGTAGATGTGGTGGCGGTACAGCTTTTGCTGGGGCGTGTTTATGCGGAGAACGATCGCTATACCGAAGCTATGACGGTATATGACGAAGCGATCGCTAAGGATGCCCTAGATTTCCGTCCGGTGTTAGCTAAGGCGATTGTGCTGCAAACCCTGGAGCGGGGCGACGAAGCCCAACCCCTGTTTGAGCAGGCAGCGGCCATGGCTCCTGCCCAGTACAAAGACCAAATTAACCAAATTGCGGCAGGCGGTGTGGACGAAGCAGCGACTGCGGCAGAAGAGTCCGGGGAGTCTGGGCAGTCCGGAGAGTCCAGTGATGCGGTAGACTCACCTGTGGATGACTTGCCAACGCCCTAGTACCGCAAGATAGAAGAACGAAGACAGAACAACGCAAAGGAATTCTAGGACACACAAAGTTTCCCGCCTCAGCACATAGGCGGGTCACTTACGCCTCGGAGTACTAGGGCGATCGCGGCGCATATAGCAATGGAAGGATAGGTATGGTGGGCACCACGGTGGATTTTACAGACTTTCAGGTTTTGGATGAGGATCTATCGGATGCCCTGCTAGAGCAGTATCTGCAGGCGGAGGCGATCGCTGTGGATACCGAGACCATGGGGCTGTTGCCCTGGCGCGATCGCCTCTGTTTGGTGCAGCTTTGTGATCCCCAGCGACGGGGCTCGGTGGTGCGCATTGCCCAAGGGCAGCAGCAGGCTCCGAATCTGAAAACCTTGATGGAAGCTGTCTCGGTTACCAAAATTTTCCACTTTGCTCGTTTTGACGTGGCGGCGCTCCAGCATCAGTTGGCGATCGCCGTGAATCCGATTTTCTGCACCAAGATTGCCAGCAAGCTAGCCCGCACCTACACGTCTCAGCATGGCTTGAAGTCCTTGGTGGCCGAATTGGAACAGGTGGAGCTGGATAAAACTGCCCAAAGCTCTGACTGGGGCAAGGTCAGCACCTTGTCGGAGGCACAACTGCGCTACGCCGCTAATGATGTGCGCTATTTGGTGGACGTACGGCTGAAATTGATCGAGATGCTGAAGCGCGAGGGTCGCTGGCAACTCGCTCAGGATTGTTTCCGCTGCATTCCCACCTTTGCTGATTTAGATTTGATGCACTATTCCAATATTTTTGAGCATTAGGATTGCTGCACCTGGGATCTCTGTCTGTCCAATACCTCAGGAGCTGATTGACGTTGATTCATTGGTGCCAGCGCTCCTGCGTTGACACCTGTCTTGATCGCTCCTGCGACTCTTCTACTGATCAACCTCAAGCCTGCAGGGGTAGAGCAAGTTTTTTAAGGAGCGATCGCGTCCCTAGTTTCCGATATAGCTGCGCTGGGAAAGAGAGCGGTGGCGCTGTCCAGATGTTTCTCCAGCGTAGCCACGGGGAGGGGCCCTTGAATGTGCTGCCAGGGCAACACTTGGTCGGTGCGCCAATGATCATGAACGTAAAAGTCCAGATCCGGCAACGTACCGCGCAGATCCTTAAAAGCACGGCGGTAGCTGCCCAGGGAATCGCCATAGTGGCGCACCCGTTCCAGCAAGGGAGCAATGCGGCGATCGCCTCGGGAGATCAGCGCTTGGATCACCGACCAGTTATAGCTTTCCGGGCGAAATTCCATACCCTGGGGGCGCAGATGCTTCTGGAGAGATTTGAGGCGCTTCTCGGCCTGGCGGTTGACGCCAAACCACTGAAAAGGCGTGTGGGCCTTGGGCACGAAGGTACTGCAGCCTAGGGTGAGGCGTAGCCCCGGAGCAGCGCGTTTCAGCGATCGCATCATGGCCACCGTGGCCTCGATGTCCTCCGGCTCTTCTCCGGGGATGCCGACCATACCGTAAAGTTTCAAGCTACTCAGTCCACCAGCTTTAGCGTGAATAGCAGCTTCCACAATTTCATCGTTTTGTAGTTTTTTGTTGACAATCTGCCGGAGGCGATCGCTACCGCTTTCCACAGCGATGGTGATCGAGCGGCTGTCGTGCTTCACCAAGGTTTCCGCCAGGTGCTGGGTGACCGTGTTGGTGCGCACGGAGGCGATGCTGAGGCGAACGTGGTCGTACTGGGGACGGTTGAGATGGGTGAGCAGATCGGTGAACTCGGGATGCTGGGTGACCGATGCTCCGAGAAGACCCAGGCGATCGGTGACCTGTAGCCCCCGATCAATGGCGGGGATTAGAGAGGCTTCTAGACTAGGAGTGCGAAACGGCAGGGTGAGGTAGCTAGCCAGGCAAAAGCGACACATCTCTGGGCAACTGCGCACCACTTCCACCATGTAGATGTTTTCCCAAGCGGCTTTCTCGGTAACCACGGTGGAGGTGGATAGGGTATTACCGCGATAGGTTTGTTTTTGCACCTGGGTAGGCAAGTCGCTGTCGAGGGGAGCGATCGCCTGAATCTCGCCATCAGCACTGTGGTAGGTGACGGCGTAGAGGCTGGGCACATAGACACCGGGAACCTGGGCGAGGTGACGCAGTTGGGTGGCGCGATCGGCGTGGCGCACGGCTTTGTAGGCATCAATGAAATCGCCGAGCAGCAGTTCTCCATCCCCCAGCAAGATGACATCAAAGAAATCGGCAAAGGGTTCGGGGTTGGCCGTGAGGACGGGGCCGCCGCCAAAAATGAGCGGGGCAGGGGCGGAGCGATCGCGGCTCCAGATGGGCAGATCGAGGGATTCGAGCAGCGTCAGTACATTTACGTAATCTAACTCCCAAGAAAGGGAGAGCCCTAGGAGTTCTGGCTGCTGAGGTAGGGGATCATGACCATCGGTAAACAGGCGGCTCACCTGGAGATCGGGGCGCATGGCTAAGGTTGCCCACACCACTTGATAGCCCAAACTCGTGATGCCGATGGTGTACTCGTTGGGGAAGGCAAAAATAGTGGCGATCGCGTCCTCATGGGGAACAGCGGGCTCAAACAATAACCGTTCAGCAGTCCAGACAGCAGTCACAGGCACCTTCAATAGAACGACGGGGAGTAGTGAAGGGGTAAGACCTTCACAGATTCTTAGATCAGAGTAGCGCCAAGGATTTCAGCCAGCCCCGGCTAGGGCAAAAACGTGCCCCAGCGCATGTCAAAACGCAGGAAACCTAGGTGCTCTCTCAATCTAGTCTAGTTTTTAGGAGGCTGCCTCAACCGTTTTGGCAAAACTTTATGGTTTTGCATCTCCGCAAGTTTATGGATACTTTAAGAATTCTCGTTGAAATTACGCAAATCCCAAGATGGGATACGAGAAACCTTAAATAAGATTCAGAACGTCTTCATAAATGCGGAAGCAGTTGCTAGGTCAGCGATCGCTGCCATTGTAGCGTGCAGAAGCTTTACATCAAGAGACCGCAAGGTGGGAACTCTATTCATAATTATTAAGACAATCTGCGTAAATCCTCTCCTTTTTATAGCGGCATAGCGCAAAACCAGCACAGATGACTTCAGAGCATCTACCGTGTTCGTTCATCAAAATTTCATATACATATAGAGGTAGGGAAAACTATCCACAAACTGCACTAAAGCAACTTCGAATCTCTTGAGTGATCTATGCCAAGATGAATCTATCGATACATCTTCTATAGGCCTAACGTGGCCCTATATAGATAGCTCAAGCCTTAATAATTATGGGCTGACTGCTCTCAAATGTTTAGGCTAAAGGGTGCGGCGAGCGACGTAACTAGCCGATGACACAGATAAATGTCCATACAAGCTGGCCAAATTGCCAGCGCTGACTCAGTCACACAAACTCAGATCTATGGGTAAGACCATAGCCCAAAGCCGGTGAGTTGGCAGACATCTTTTCTGAGCTCAATCTCAGGTTCCCTACGGGACTTGTATTAAGTCATTGGGAGAGTATTGGCGGCCCCATTGCATCAGCATTTAGGATGGGTACGATGCTATATAAAAAAATCTACGAGCTACAGGGGACGCTATCGACGCCGCTTCGTAGTGAGTCATGTAGGGGTATGTCTAGCCAAGACAGTCAAGAGATGGAGAGCGCTGCCGACCGTGCCTTGAAATCGGGTGTTGATCTCTATCATCACCGGCGCTTTGAGGAAGCTATTAGCCTGCTACAACAGGCCTTAATGGACTACCAGCATGAGCACAGCCCCGAAGGGTTGGGGCGAGCTCATAGCGCCCTAGGGTTGGTCTACTATGCCCTAGGCAACTATCGCGACTCGATTACCGAAGCGCACCAGGGCCTAGATGCGGCCCGCCGGGCAGGCGATCGCCGCACGGAGCGCCAGGCCTTGGGCACTCTAGGTAATGCCTATCGTCACATGGGCAACCATGAGCTTGCCATTACCTATAAGTTAGAAAGTCTAAATATTTCTCGGGCTATTGATGATCAGCGTGGTGAAGTGGCTGCGCTGAACAACCTAGGTATGGCCTATAAGGCGATTGGAGATTGCGACAGGGCGATCGCTTTTTATGAACAGGCCCTAGCGCTGGTACGACCTTTGCATGACTTACGGGTTGAAAGCCAAGTGTTGCGCAATCTTGGCAATGCCCATCATTCTAATGCCAATTATTGCAAAACCCTCGACTATTATGAGCAACTGTTGGTCGTCACCCGGCAAATGGACGATATGCGTACCCAAGGGCAGGTGCTGAAAAACTTGGCCAGCGTTTGCTATGCGGCAGGGCAGTTGCCGAAAGCCACCGACTATCACCGCCAGCGTCTAGTTCTGGTGCGATCGCTCTGTGATCGCCGGGCGGAGGAGCAAACCTTAGAAAATCTGGGGGTAATCTACGATGCTCTCGGTGAATATGACAAGGCGATTTACTACTATGAACAGCGTTTAGAGGTCGTGCGCAGTTTGCCGGATTGGGAGCTGGAGCGGCAGACGCTGAAATGTTTAGAAAACCTCTGCCATGCCATTGGTGACTATGCCCGCATGAGTCGCTACACCCATGAAGCCATCACCCTAGATAGCCAAGGAGCTGTGGCCTAGGCGGCTAACATTGGCTCAAGAAAGATCTAGAGGTTGCTGCGCCCAACCCCTGACGGGATGGGCGCAGATTTTGTAGCACCCATAAACTAAACCCCGAACTAGAACAGTTCGGGGCAGAGACAGGGTTATAAACCTGTAAAAACCATCAGGTATGGTGCTGAATAGCTGCCTAGTAGGCAAGGGTTTCTAAGGTTTCCCGAAGATAGCTAGAGACGAGCTGATCGAGCGTCCAATCTTGGCGATCGCTGACTCCGCCCTTCTCCTGCTGCCAGCGTTTAAAGCCAGAACTGCTGGCGATCGCCCGCTTCAGGTTGTTCCAAATTGCATCATCCGATAAACCGGTTGGACTGTTTGACAGTGTTGTCATAGAACGTGTCACCTTGAATCTACAAGCTTAATCGCCATGAGCAACTGTCTTTGGCTGCCGTTCTTCAGAGGTAGAACAGGCTAAGACACATCCAGGCTTAACACCCTCGGTACCTTGGAAGCACGGGGCTTGTAGGGCGCTGGGCATGGATGATTTTGAGTGGGTGCAGTTGCTCAATAAAACTTAAGTCTCTCTAGGATAGCGCAGTGCATCCGGCTGCGGTTGTGCCGTGAGACACCGTTCTTATCCAACAGCTAGGCG
The DNA here is from genome assembly GCF_016888135.1 of Leptolyngbya sp. CCY15150. Lineage (NCBI taxonomy): Bacteria > Bacillati > Cyanobacteriota > Cyanophyceae > Leptolyngbyales > Leptolyngbyaceae > Leptolyngbya > Leptolyngbya sp. CCY15150. Next base: position 6,845 of record NZ_JACSWB010000160.1, on the reverse strand, counting down.
ATCGCTCCCTAGGAGCCCAGAGAGATCTACTGTTTTAGTGGTTGATCATCCTCCCAGGGCGTGGCCACAGGCAGCACAAAAGCGATCGCTTGCCTGGACTGGTGCACCACATTGACTACAAAACCGCCGGGCGGAGGGCGTGGGAGTGCTGGGGGAGCTGGCTTCAGCTCGCAGGGTCATGTCACCCATGCGCATTTCCATGGGCTGCATCGACATTTGCATGGTGCCCATTTGCATCGACAAGGGCTTCATGGGCTGCATCGGTGGCATGGGCGTTATGGAGGGCGACATGGACATAGGCGACATGGGCGGCATGGGGGTTGCCACCGGATCATCCACCCGCTGGATCGGCAGGGCTTGGGCGTCGGCGATCGCTGGCGGAGTGGTCAGCAGTTGGAGGCTGGTGCCCTGGATACATAGGTAGCGATCGCCTTGGGTGGTGGCTAGCTGGATGATAGCGCCTTGGTGGGTGCGATAGAAGCTGGGCGGTGCCGTCCATGGGCCGGTCATCAGACTCGTGCTAGCCTGCTGCTGCTGTCCGGAGGCCATGGAGGCTAGGGTCACGACCGTTTGATCGCCAGCATTGTGGACGTAGCACTGTTGCCCTGGATAAAGTTCAGTTGCGTAAGCCATGGGCTTGCCTGGAATGGACGACTGTTTTTATTGTGCGGGACAATCGGCGGCGATCGCCCATCTGAAAGCTTCTGTTAACCTTTGCCCTGCCGGTGAGCTGTTGGCGGATCGTTCTCCTAACATTCACCCGATAGGGATAGCACGCCTGGTCAGCGACCTAACCTCGTTCAACCTGAGGTTGAGGACTCGGGCTCGATTGGGATGGGGCATTCCTGGGATGATCTCATGCAAGAAGTAGGGCATTCCAGGTGTCTATCGCTAGGTGTATGTCACCAGGTGAGGACATCCTCACTGCAAAACGTGCGTAAACTCGTTACACTTTGTAAAGAAGAGTTAACACATTGTTACATGCCCAACTTGTTAGATGCTACTCGTCAATATTGGAGAAACCTCGACCAGTTGGAAGCTGCCTACCAGCGAGGCGAGATCTCGCTAGCGGAGGTTGATCAGCGAGTCGCGGTACTTATGGCAGATCTGGGCCAGGAGCGCCGGGCTGCCCTCAGGTTTCTGTGGGACAACCTGCTGCGCACTTGGTCGGAGCAGCGAGACCTTTGGTTGGGGACTGCGATGGTGCTAGTGCTTTGCTACGTTTGGATTAGCGTCTAAATCAGCACGTTGGGTGAAACGTAGCCGCTGCTGACGTTTACCAACAGTTCACCAGCAGTTCACCAGCAGTTCACCTGGACATCGCTGCATCTCGCCTCCCATCTCCACACCGACCTAGGTCAAGAGCTTCACCATCCACAAAGACTGAGCGCGATAGCCTAGGGTTTGGTAAAGGTGCAGGGCCGGTTGATTATCCGAAAACACTTGCAGACCGACTTGGCGATCGCCGCGTTGCTGGCTCCAGGTTTCCACCTGCTGCATGAGCGCCCGTCCGAGACCGCGTTGCCGATGAGCTGGCATGACGTAGAGCAGAAAGATATGAGCATGGCGATCGCCGGTGATTTGGTCAATGGCATTGCCGGCCCACACCCCCGCTACCGGTGTGGGATCTTGCGCGCTTCCATCCTCAGGATTAGCAAGGGCCCACCACAGCGGCGTATCGCTCGATAAATACTGATCAACCGTCTGGGCCAGATGCCCAAAGGAGCGATCGGGGTGGCGTTCTTGATAGGTACGCTGCATGAACTTCACCACCTGAGCGCGGTCTAAACTACTGCCGCGCTTGAGGTGATACCCCGTCACCGAGGGCGATCGCTGGGGGTCTAGCTCCATGCCCGATCCCATGCAGGGGACAGCTCCATCTGGGCAAGATCTGGATCTTCAATGGGGGCGGGGGCGGCCATGTCGGAGGGGAGGAAAATCCGAGAACTCACGGCCAGCAGGGCCACTAAGAAGACTAAAACGATCAAAAACGGTGCGATGTATTGCCGGAAAATAGCCATTGGGGTTTCTTAATCTCAACAGGTCAATCTCAAGAGGTCAATCTCAACAGAAGATCGGTTATTTACATTTTGCAACATTATGGAGCCGGGGTGGTTGTTCTAGGCATGGGGATCTTCGGTGCCCGGTCGGGGAATGCGTAGACCATGGGCGCGATCGCACCGTCGCAGCCACATCCAGCCCAGCACCGCGATCGCTAAAGAGATGAAGCCTGTAGTGGACTGCAGCAGCAGGAAGCCACCGACGGTGAACATGGATCCAAAGAGGAGCAGGATGGCCGCTAGCACCCGCTGCAGATCTTGCTGAAGATTTTGGGCGGGCAGGAGTCCTGTGCGCGATCGCTGCCGGGCCCAGCCTGGGCCCCCCGGCCGCACCCGTCGGTAGAAGTCATCTAGAGTAGCGTCGGATTCGGGAGGAGTCAGCAGCAGCGTCACGCCCCAAATCACCGTCGTAACGCTGGCAATGAACAGCAGCCGTAGGCCAAAATCGGCAAAAATCTGGGTTTGCATCACCGACAGTCCAGTGCGCAGCCCTGGGCCAATGCCGGGTATTTGAAACAGTCCGTTATCCGCCATCTCATCCACATTGGGCAGGCTGCTGAGGATGCCAATCACAAAGCCGCCCACCATGGCTGCCAGCTCCGTTGCCGCATTGATGCGCCACCAAAACCAGCGCAAAATCAACACCAGCCCTGGCCCAGTGCCAATGGCAATCACCAAGCGAAATACCGCCGCCACGTCGCTGGAGTAGAAGGCCGCAATCGCCCCAAAAACTGTCACGATGACCGACGCCAGCCGCCCTGCCAGCACCAGCTCCGCCTGGGTGGCCGTGGGGCGCATGAAGCGGGCGTAGAGATCATTGGTCAAATAGGACGCACCCCAGTTAATTAGGGTAGACACCGTACTCATAAAGGCAGCAATCAAAGACGCCACCACCAGCCCCAGAAGCACCGGCGGCAAAAAATCGAGCATCAGTTTGGGGTAGCCCAGTTCGCGATCGCCCAAGTCGGGATAGACCACCAGCGCCACCAGCGCCACCACCACCCAAGGCCAGGTGCGCACCACGTAGTGCAGGATATTGAAAAACCAAGCGGCTTTTTCTGCCTCCGCCTCCGTCTTAGCCGCTGCCAGCCGCTGAATAAACTCACCGCCGCCATCACTGCGCCGAAAAGCCCACCATTGCAGAAAAATATAGGCCAAAAATGTACTGACGCTGATGCCCGCCATCTCACTCCAGGCCAGCCAGCCCCCCTCACCGCCTATGCGCACCGGCACCAGGGTCAACACGTCCTGGGCTGAATGCTGCTGCACCTGCTGTACCAGTTCGCGCATCCCGCCCACATGATTCACGGCAGCGATCGCCACCACAATGGCCCCAAACAACGCTAGAAAAAACTGGAAAAAGTCCGTGACTACCACGCCCCAGAGACCCGACACCCCAGCGTAGAGCAGCACAAAGATACTGACACCCACCACACTCCAGAGCTTCAGGTTATCCCCCGGCGTAAATCCCAAGCTCTGCCAGAGTTCTAGCGCATCCACCACCTTCACCATGGCCAGCATGGCGTAGCCAATGCCAATGCAGTTGATCGGTACGGCAAAGAGGAACGCCTTGATGCCCCGCAACACCGCCGCCATGGAACCGCCGTAGCGCAGTTCGGTGAGTTCTGCATCGGTGACAATTTCCGATCGCCGCCACATGCGGGCAAAGACGTAGATCATCACCACATGGGTCATGCCAAAGCTCCACCATTCCCAGTTGCCGGCAATGCCCCGCGTGCCCACCACTCCGGCAATGTAGAGGGGTGTATCAATGGAAAAGGTTGTGGCGGCCATACTGGTGCCCGCCAGCCACCAGGGCAGCGATCGCCCCGACACAAAGAAATCTACCAAACTGCCCGAGGCCTTCCCCGATAGGTATAACCCTAGCCATAGGGTCAGCAGGAGATATACCAATACAACAAGCCAGTCGAGTAGAGTCATGGCGATTGGGGTCAGGATTACAGCTAACCCTGGACACTACACCGCTTCTGTCCTGTCGTCAATCGCTGCTCACGATGCATCGGGCAGGGACTGGCGAAATTCGGTTGGGGTTTGGCGCAGGGGCTGATCAGGATTCCAAATGCCGCGACCTAGGGCCCGGGCCACCATCTGGGCCTGCTGAAAGCGATCGTCATAGCGCAGGTTGGGAGCACGGGCGATCGCCAACCCCCAGCCTTGAGCAATCATGCGCTCATTCACCAACTGCCCATCCTGCCAAACGTAGGCCAACTGACGCCCATAGCTATCCACTGGTTCTACATCCGGCTCTAGACCCACGGTCTGTCCCTCCAGCTGTTCTGCCAGATAGGCCTGGGCTGCCTCTCCCCATGGCTCCTGCCGCAGATCCGGTGCATCCAGACCCAACAGTCGAACCGTTTGGGGTTCCGCCGGGCCGTTGGGGAGCAGCACTTCTAGGGTTTGCCCGCTCACCACCCGCACCACTTGGGCCGGATGGGTCGCTGGCTCTGCCGCACAGGCAACCCCAGTCCAGCTCAGCACCACCAGCACCAACGCTAGCCACCGCATCCTTAGTTGCTTTCTAGTCTTCATCAAGAGTTGCTTTCTAGTCTTCATCAAGGGGCAACCCCCGGCGCACTTTACCCTTGCCAAAATAGCGCCCAAATTGAAGCTCATATACTTCATCTTCATCCTGGGTTTCCACTTCCACATCCGAACAGGGATAGCTGACACAGAGCAAGGCATAGCCTTTTTCCTGCAGGTGAGGCGAAAGGCCCATGGCTTCCGGTTGATGCACTTCGCCAGAGAGCAATCGCCCTGCACAGGCTGTACAAGCACCGTTGCGGCAGGAGAAGGGTAGTTCGACGCCCTGATTTTCGGCACTGTGGAGAATGTAGCGATCGCTTGGCACCCGAACGCAGTGGGAGGTGCCGGTTTTGCGATTGTGAATGCGAATTTGATACGAGTCAGTCATGAGAGTTTTATAGAGCTAATACTATGGTGAGATCTAGAACTATTAAAAGTGATCTTGGAGGCTGGAGATTCTCTTAAAAGGTCGTTCTAGATAGTTTTATACTCCCACACTTGCTCAATGACATGCATGAAATCTTCGATGAAGCGATCGCTCTCTACCCTGCCGGCAGCGATCGCTCTCCAGAGCGTGACCGATATGCCAATGAAAGTGATCATTGCTATGAGATGAGTTTGGTGTGCTTCCTCGATCCAATCCAGCTATCCCGTGGTTTATTGATGCCTTAATGATGAGGTCAAGGTTTCAGAGTGATATCGGTTAAAGTGCCCAGCTTTTTCGTCGTTCGGACATAATGTAGTAAAACAAAATTTGCTCAAACTGCCTCTGTCCAAACCAGTCGATTTTTCCTTTTTGGATTTGCTTATCCTGCAATTTAAAGCAAAAAATATTTTTCTTGTTCATGTCCACACCCGCCGAACCGGATAAGCGTCAAAAACTGTATCTGCACTGACAATAGCTAGAGAATTACTAATTGACTGAGCGATTAAGATGCGATCGAACGGATCACGATGATGGAGTGGAAGATTTCGTACGTAAACTGTGTCATCGAAAGAGATTGGCAGGATTAGAATATCCGAATCTTCAAGAGCAGCTCCGATCATTTCGTAATCCTGTTGAAGCGATAATTTACCCAGTTGTAACTTGATTGCCATTTCCCAAAGGCTGGCAATGCTGAGATAGACAAGATCTGCAGTGTCAATGGTTGTTCTTAAAACATCTGAAAGCTTTAAATCATTTTCAGTTAGCCAGATGAAGGCATGAGTATCCAGAAGAAGATGACTCATTCCATGTATTCCTTAAAATCTTCAAGAGGTGCATCAAAGTCATCCGGCAAGGGCAAAACAAACGTACCTTTTAAGATGCCGGATCGACGTTTCTTTTGGGATATCTTCTCCTCAGCAGTTACTTTTGAATAGTTTTCAATTAAATATTTTGCGTAATGCAAAACCTCCTGTTTCAATGGCTCTGGCATTTGGGTGATCGTTTGTAAGATTTCTGCATCTACAGTCATGCTTTGCTCTCCTTCTATGAAACAACATAGGTGATTCCCATAATCGAGAAAACCTAGATCTAGTATGAGCTATCTTGCCCTGAACGACCATATAAATGCCTGGTCAATCGCCGTCAAAAGGGCTCAATCAACTCAAGCTAGTCACAGTCGAATTACTGGCGTAGGCTTTACTCATCGCTCTCACGGATCTGTAGCTTTCTGAATCTCAGTCTATGCTGTGTGATCTTTTTCACTGATCATCTGATATTTCAAACACCTCCTCATATTCTTCTAAGCTAGGGTTTATTGGAATATCGGACGTTTGAAGCCTAAGGTTAATGCGATTACTCAATGCCTGAAGTTGCTCCATCCAGGGCAAAAGCCCAACATCTGCTTGCATTCTAAATTCCAATAATCCGTCTCCCCCAGCCAGCTTTTCTAGTCGTGCGCACAAACTTTCTACACTTTGAGTACAATTCGCGGAAATCATGTAAACTTCTCGCATTTCTTCGCCTGTAAGCTTGATGCGCATGATCGTGATATCTCCGAAAGATAATAAGTTTCTAAAAGCTTAGGGTGAAGCTAGCTGATGATCGTGATCAACGGCTACTCATGGACTTGAATGTAGCCCTAGCAGTATCCTTTAGTCCGCTGAAGATCTTTCTCATTGTGCTCCAGCACTTTGGAGAATTTGAACTACTCTGTTGTGATCCTGAACGGGTGACAAGGCAGCTTAAAATCATACCGTGCTGGACTTTGAGACAATAGAGGGGACAAAAAATAGGGAGCCTCAGTACAGCTCCCC
>NZ_JACSWB010000159.1 GCF_016888135.1 Leptolyngbya sp. CCY15150 | reverse complement strand
ATTGAGAACAGTGTCAATAGATTTGTTGAAAAAGCTCATTCTTTCGTTCAGGATTCGGCAGATTGGGCAAGCTACTGGTCAAAATGAGAATTGCTGATTGCCATCAGCCCCAAAAGCCCTCTCTCAATTTCGACTTTGCTCTTCCTCAATCGGCTTAACCCGCACTGAGGTTAGCTAATAGGCGCTACCCATCCCCAGAATATGATCCCTCAGTGCTGCTCCACCCTGTTTCTTTGCGTCTTACCGCACCCCCACCATTGGAGACTCACGTTCACCCATCATGCTAGAGCGCGGGCAGTTTTAGCCTAGTCCACGGCCCTACCACCGACTGGGCTAAAACTCTAACCCAGTCGGCAAGGGAATCCCAGATCACTGGGCTAGCTCGGCCATAGCTTCTTGTACCTGGGTTTTAAACTGGCTGCGATCGCTGTTAGCGGTATAGCGCAGGTGAATAATCACATCTTCGATGTCTCCCACCAACACCGGGTTAGTTTCATGGGGAATCTCTAATTGCCAGTGAGAAACAGCTCCGGTTCCCTCAAAGGGCACATAGCGATCTTCGAAGGCAAAGTTGAGATTGAAGCCCACAAACAACCCGTTGTCAAGCTGAGGTTTGGAAACAGCAATCCGTTGATTGACCCGCCAATTGACCCGCAGGGTATTACTGGCAGGTTGGGCAGCTCCGTCTAGACCCAAGAGATAGCGCACAGCGTCAATGTCAGGTTCCAGCAAGGTTTTACTGCCCACTTGAGTCAGGCTAGCATTGATCGTGAGATAGGGATCTGTCGCCAAATTACTGCCTTCTCGGAATTTAAGGGTTAGGGCCATGGTGACAATCACCCGGAAATAGTGCCCAGGGTAGTCACGGTTAAATAGCGCCTCGCTCAGACGAAACTCGCATTGCCCACTCGCCAACAACTGGGCCAACGCCAGATCATCCACATCGCTTAGGGGAATCGTCTTCTCAATTTCCAAGAAGCGACTGTCGTTATCTAGATGGAATTTCTCCATCCGGTTGACATCCAGCATCAAGGATTCTCCAGCTAAAAGCCCCCGTCGCAGGCTATCCCAGTGGCCAAAGTGGATGAACCGCTGGTTGGTGGGCAGCTCGTATTGCAAGGCCCGTTCGGCAGACTTGGCGAAGTCGTAGGCTAGCTTGTAGGACTGGAAGTACAGCCCCGACAGACGGCTGACCATCCAGTTATAAAGAGCTTCATTGCCAAACTTACGGCGGTGGAACTGGGCAATCTCGCGATTTTGCTCGATCTGCCGATTGTGAATGTCTAGCTCTTGTTCAGCCATTTGTAGCTGAATTTGGGCAATTTCGATCTGTTGATTGATGTCGTCTAGATCAAACTCGCTGGTACGCAATTCCAGCCGCCACTCCTGTTCCCGACGCTTGTATTCGCCCACCTTAGCCGTCATGGCCGCCGCCGTATCAATCGTGTCAGCCGTCACCTCAGCAATTTGTCTAGCTGCATCCGCAAGTCCGGCAGCTTGGTCTCCATCGATACTAGCAGTAGCAAAAGGCAATACAGCCACAGCACCGGTCTCTACTTTCGGTAAGGTTCTCAATGTACCAACGATCGCAGCAAGAGGCACCGCCACGAACCGGGTAGCTTGTGCAATCCCCATCAAGACAAGTTCTGCCAGTTCTTCATCATTTAAACCACTGTCAGTCAGAGCTTGGAAGTAATCGCGGCGGTTGAGGATGCGCTGGCGACTAATGCCTAACACGGCGATCGTTTCTCTAGCCGCATCGACAGCCGCTTCCCGAACAGCGGTGGTTAGGTCGAGCAGGTTGCGTTCATGGGTATTCTCCAACATAGTTAGTTGCTCAGCATCGCGCTTTTCTAGCACATCTAGCAACGCAGCCCCGAACGTTTGCACATTGCCAATCATCTCCTTGGCCCGCTCCAGCATAAAGCTATAGCGATAGTGAGGTACGGGCACATTCAAGTCCGCCAGCAGGCTACCAATATCGCGCCCACCAGTGGCTGCCGCCTGCACCAACGCCCGCACATCAAGAGGCGGCTGAAATAGAGCAAGCTGCCGAAAGACCCCCTCAATATTGAGGCTATGGCGAATCTTAAACAGCCGATCTTCTACCCGATCCCAAAAGCCAATAAAGTCTGAGTTTTCAGGCACACAGAAGGTAGTAATAATATTGCCATTCTGGTTCAGAGTAATGGTGCTGGTGCGCGCCGCCACATTGCCGTTCAGGTCTAGCTCGGTGAGGAAATCGGGGGTTTCTTCAAAAGCCTCGCGAATGCCCTGGTAGTCACCCACTTCTTCAAACTGCTGAGAGGCTCTGGCTTCAGGGCGAGGGCCCAGCAGGTTAAACGCCAACACATAGAGCAAAAAGGCCTGATTAATCGACTCGCGGTTGTCTTGGGCAAACAGGTTATCGGCCCAGTCTAAGAGGTTGGTGATATACCGCATCACGATCGCCTTCTGGTAAGCATTGAGACGCAAGCGAGCGATCGCGTGGGGGTTAAAGGGATCGTTCTGATACTCCGCCAGAGCCGCCTCATTCTCCAGCATTTGCCGCAGAGTCTCTAGCGACAGATTCCGCAGAGGCCAATATTGCCAGAATCGATCTGGATTCAGCCCAGTGCCACGGTTACTCTCGGAGGCAGTAGGGTTAAAAATATAGTGATACCACCGTTGAGCATCAGCAAAGCTCTGATTAGTACTGAGCTGATTAGCGATCAAGAAGGGAATGTAGAAGAAAATTTCCCGGTAGTAAAGGCCGTAAGCGCCATCAAAATCGATGGTACTAGGGATATCCTCCGCCAACACCAGTCCCAGACCCGAATCAGGATCATAGGTAAAGGGCTGGTAGCTGTTGAAATCCAGTTCCTCCGTCTGCTGTGCTTGCAAGCTAAGCAAACCATCAAGGCCCTGGGTAAACAGCTTCAAACTCAAGTCATGTACTGCAAACGTACTAAGACGCACAAACCGAAATCGGGGCAGATTAGCATCCCTAGTCGGATCAATAGCCTCTAGGGCTTCATCTCGGTCAAAGTAAAGTTTGATATGCTGACGCACATCTCCCAAGTCACTCTGAGCATATTCAAACCGAATCCGCTCAGCTGCTGTTTTCAGATTATCGATGTCCGCCTGAATCAAGAACTGCTCATCACCGGTATCTAGAATGTACCAACCCGGCTGATTACCCACATCAATCACCGAGGCTTCATAGCGGGGCAAATTCCTCAACAGGAAGTTTCTCCCAGCGAATTCCTGTTCGTCTTGCAGATCCTGAACAATCGTGGCAATTTGTCTGGAAATGTTCAAGAAAGACAGACTATGCAGATGCTCTTGCAACGCTCTCAAGCTAGCCGGCGTAAACCGATTAAGCGTGGAATGCTCCCCATCAGCATAATCATTCAAGCTTAACCCATTCGTCAAAGACAGATGCAGGATCAGCCCCCGACTATTGGGCAGGCTAGAGTTGTCCGCACCAGCGGAGAAGAGGGACACATTGACATCGTAGTTCGTGATGTCTTCAAAACGGTTCTCCAGTTGGAGCGTGAAGCTTTGCTCTTCTAGGTTGTTCCGAATGCTTCTGACCTGATTTCCATAGAACAGAATGATGCGCTCTCGATCAACATCAATGGGCAGGATAGCGGTCAATTCAAAGCTTAGACTGGAGGTTACCAGGGTATTACGGTTGCCCAACAGAGTGCGGAGAGCACCTGAATAGATATTAATCAGCGGTGGGCGATTCAACGATCGATAAAACAAACCTACTTCCCGACCTGACACCCTTTCATAGCGGCTTGCACTAATATCTGCCAGATCTCTCACCTGCTCCCACAGTCGAAATTCGCTCAATTGGACGGTGAAGAAGGTATTGAGGGGAGCAGGGGCTACCTGGTCTCGTGTCGCAATGGCCAAGGTACTCACAGCAATGGCTTCAGCAATCGGCCGACCAATGCTCAGCACTTGGGCTGAAGGCAACAGTTCACCCAGATTTCCCGTATCCCGCAGAACCGAAGCCGTATCAACCTGATCATCTCCAACATAGAGGTTCAGCACATACACACCTCTCCGTTGATAGTCAAAGGTGACGGCAATGTGCCGCCAAGCATCATACGGCAGATTCATATCCAAGAGCGTGGCTGAGGTAGAGGCCGTCCGAGCCACTGTCAGCCGCCAAGTTGTCGTTTCCCACTGAGGTGTAGCCGCCGCCACAGTCAGCAGCCGATTAGCCGCACCAAGGGCTGTCGATGTGCGGTTCCTCAGGTCGTCATGGATAGCGTCGATCAAGTCATCGATGGCGTTAACCAAGCTGGTTACTTCATCCATCAGATTAGGATTCGTTGTCTCATTAGCCGAGTCCCTTGCCTGTTGCAGATTCTCGATGATGGTTTGCAGATTGTTAATGGCTTCATTGCGATCCTCTTCAGAACGACCTGCGTTCACGAGAATATTAGGAGTGGTGCTGGTCGCCTGTTGGACAGCTTGAGGTACCGCTTCCCTGAGGCCCAAGACCGGGGTGATATTAGCTGCAGCGGTAGCTCTTAATGCATAGCCATAATCGAATAGAGTGATCTGGGGAGAGGTAGGCCGGGTTGAACCAGTAAACCCAGTAGGACGTTGATTCTCCAGCTTGGTCCAAAATGACCAGGTGAGTCGCCGCATGTCAAACCGAGGAATGACGTTCAAAATGGCGGTATTAGCGTCAAGTTCTAAGACCTGAGCATTACGTTCGAGGGGTACCTCATCCTCTTGATTTAGGGTTAAGACCCGCTGGGCGGCAACCCGTTGCCAGTTGGGCAGGATAGCCTGTTCCGCACTGATCGTCTGATCCAGCTCCAGGTAGGTTTGGGGGGCAATCCAGCTTTGGTCAGCATCTAGATAGGAGTACTTGACCATCGGACGAAACACATCCACATTGCGCTGCACCCGTTCCCCAGTATTGTCGTTGACTAAAAAGCCTTGGTTATCAATGCTGCGGCGTTCAGCTCGGTAATCCTCAATGTCTTGCTGGGTTACACCTTCCCCTTCAAGAGTTTGCTCAGATCTGTCATCTTCGTCCTCTGGGGTGACCGTCACTGGGCCAACATCCATGGGCTGGCTGAGCTCCCTTAGCTCAGCCCAGAATAGAAAGAGGCGGCCAAAGGCATAGACGGGCGAGACATGATCGGCATCGATCACCAAATCGATCGCTTTCCAGGGACGCCATTGGGTGCCGTTGACCAACTCGCGGTAGTAGAACTGAGCTGGCTGAGATTGGGTGCGACCGACCAGAAACAAAATGTCATCCTGGCTAGCATTTTCCCTTGCCTCTAGGGGCTTGTGATGGTAGCTACCAACAATTTTTAGGTTGGCTACTTCCATAAACTGGTTCAGATAGTGGGTGTAAGCCTGGGTGACCGCGGCCTGGTTAATTTCTCCCTGCATGAGGTTTTGTTCTAGATCCTCAAACAGGGGAGTTTTGTCGGTGCGAAGTTCTGGCTCAATGAAGCTTTCGGGATAGAGAAAGACCTTGCGATTGGCTTCCCACACCCGGTAGTTTTGGATCCACTCCCACTGATCGGCAGGGATAGTGGCTGGATCCACTCCTTTTTCCAGGTTCATTAGACAGCGTTGTACATACTGTTGCAGTGCGGCTGTGCCCTGAACGATGCGAGAGGTTTCGACTACGCTGTTGACCTGTACATCCAACAGTAGATAGTCCGACAGCAGGTCGGGGCTCCGACGACCCTCAAAGTCGGCGGGGATATCTTCCATGGCTAGGGCTAGCAGCGCATCCCGCTTTTGCATCGCTAGGGGATCCCGTAGAGGACGGTAGACACGGGGCCATTGCTCGTCATCGTACAGGCCACGCAGCACTGGCAGTAACGCATCTGCCTGCTGGCGGTAGAAGCCCAAGGAAAGGTCATCGGTGGCAGTAAACCGGATCAAGAAGCTGATATCTACCCGTAGTCGCTCGGCCAGGGCAAACCCGCGCTGGAGCAGAATCAGATGTTCGACTCGGTTGTAGGGGCGTTGTGCGCCAAAGTGCCGTTGCAGGGTCACGAGCTGGGGTACATCCCAACCACTGAGCTGCGCGATCGCCTCATTCACCAAGGGTGACTCTGACTGGAGCGTCAACACATCCAGCAGTGGGGCAGACTCGCCGCCAAAGGCTGCCTTCAATTCGGTGAAGATAAATAGGTGAGTCAAATCAGTTAGGTTGGGGCTGAAGACGTCGCTGACACTAAAGCAGGCAGGGTGAGTCAGCAATGCTCTGATTTCAGCGGCATTCAGCTCAAACCGAGTCACCAGCAGCAGAATTTTGTGGAGGCGGAACAGATAGTCCAGCACATCGGTTGGAATGGGCTGATCCTCATCCAGGTTGATCAGTTGCTGCAGCAGGCGAGCCGGGTCGCTCAACGGTTCGTTCACGGACTGGAAGTAAGTCATAACGGCCTGCAGGGGTTCGGGTTCTGCCCCCAACAGATCTGACAGACTAGCTAAGATGGCGTTGCGGTGTTCATCCCGGTAGCGCACCAGGATTTCCGTAATAGTGGTCTGACGGTTGTTCTGGTTTTCTAGCACCGCCTGAATATCCGCCAGCACCGTGGGGTTGGGGGGAGTGTCGCCAAAGGCCGTGGAGAATTCGTCTAAATCATCCGGGCGCAGAATGATGCCGTACTCATTGATAAAGCCCGCCGCTTGCAACGCACCGAAGGCATCGATAGTCAAGTTGGCATTTAAGGCAGCCAAGGGCGCAGACCAGGTTTGAACCTCGGCCAGGGGCTGCAAATCCGTGGGTATCTGGTAGCGATCGCTGACGGCTCCCAAATCATCCACAAAGTAGCGGCGGGTCAGGGCACCGATGGTGATGTCGTCTTCCCTGGGGCGGAGGACATCAACGATTTCGGCAGCCTCGAACTCGCTGATCTGCTCCGAGATGAAGGTGATCGGGCTCACCAAAAACTCGATGCTCTGGTTCGCTAGGTCATCGGCAACACCACGCAGGGTGGCGTCGGTGTAGGGCAGGCGATCGCTAGGGCTAGGACGGTCAGAGGCAAAAAAGTTGAGATCATCGATGCTAATGCCAATACGGCGCATGTCGGTCAGGCGATCGCTCAACATGGCTAGATCTGCCAACGACTCGACTTGCGAAAGCCCCACCTGATCCAGCAACAGGTGGTATTCCCGCAGGGTCAGCCGCAGGGCCCGAGGCGTTTGCGCCAGTCGGTAGAGCTGCAGCAGGTAGGGGGTGTCTAGGGCAATCGTTGTTTCGGCTCCGCTGAGTTGTCTGACGAGGGCGTCCAGATCATTGCTGGACACCTGCAATGCCCCCATCAAACGGCTGCGGATAGCGCGATCGCGGCTGGGTAACTCCTGACCGGTAACATCCCAGCGGCGAGCAGGGTCGTGGTAGGCCCATGGAGATGTGCCCATCCCAGTTGGGTTAAACACCTGATCGAACAAGACTCGGCCATCGGCCCGGCCAGTGTGGCGCAGATCATGCCATAGGGCTGCAAGCCGTTCGCCGGACTGACGGTGGCGCTCCATCAACTGCCGGAAGGTCGCCAGATCCAACAGGCTATCCCGATGCAGGATGATGTCAGGCAGGCGGGCGATCGCCAGAGGTTCTACGGTTTGCAGCCGGTCAAGATCGTCTAGGGTGACGGTGCGCCCCTGACCAGAGCGATCGCCAATCCTAAGGTTGTCTTTGGTGATGCCGTCAAAGCGCCATTCTAGGGCTAGGTGGGGCTCATCTCCCGTCAGAGCGGCATAGCGGTGGGCTACCAGCTCCGCCGTGGTACGGGCCGTTGTCCACAGGCGTAGTTCTAGCACCGCCCCAACCAGATGGGTATCATCAGCAGTTGCTAACCCGTCATGGAAGCGCAGATCGGCAGCAGCAGCCCCCAGCCGACTCGATAGGGCCGCCGACCCTTGCACCCCATCCCCTGTCCCCACCAGCTTGCCATCTAGATAGGCACGCAATACTTGAGGACGCAGCTCCGAGCGACCATCCAGCACTAGGGCTCCATGATGCCAACGGTTAGCCAGAATGCGATCGCTCGATAGCCAGGTACCCGACCAGCCCAGACTCACGTTGTAGCCGCCCCAGTACAGCCGACCATCATGGGCATAGATCACCAGCCCTTGCTGGTCGTCGCCGCTGTGGTAAAGAACCTGCTTACGCTGGCTGATCGTGGGATCGGCTAGCTTAAACCACAGTTCAAGGGTGTAACGCTGCGGTGGGGTCGAGGTTTCCGCCGGTATGTCAAGGCTATCTTGGGCTGTACTAAAGCTGAGACTCACCTGGCTCTGGTGCCAAAAATCAGCATCGGTGGAGCGATCGCCGCTAAATAAAGTGGGTTTACGGGCCGATGCTAGACCGCCCAGCCTCAGATGGTTGGCCTGAGGGGATGTATCTAACGTATGGATGCTGTCAAACTCAGCCAAGGACCAGTAGGCCAGCAGCGTATCGGCAGTCAGATCTGGCGTCTGGTAGCGCTGGTGGACGGAAAAGTCGGACTGCACAGCCCCCCATAATCGCAGGTCACGGAGTTGGCCACCAAAGTACTGCTCCCCAGAGCGGCCCACCTCCAGAGGGGCTGCGGCTGTCAGCCCAAGGGCCGGGACAGTGCCCTCCGCCGCCTCAACGCCGTTTACGTACAGGGTGGCGCGATCCGCCGCAACGGTAACGGCAACATGGGTAAAGGCATCGGTTGCCAAAGCTGTTTCACCATTCAGGCGGGTATCGTCAGCCACAAGGGTGATCTGCCCCTCGGCATTTAAGCCAAACCACTGATCTGGGCCCCAGCTTAAGACAGGGTTGGCCTGGTCAATGGCACTGGGCTGCAGCCATGCCTCTAGGGTGAAGCTATCCGTCAATGCTCCCTGAAGTGCCTCAAGGGCCAGGTATTGGCGATCGCCGTCAAACTGTAGCGCCTGCAGGTTCAGCGGCTGCCGTAGCAGGGGCAGATTATCCACCTGTTGCCACATGGGATGATCAGGAATGTGCTCAACGCTAAAGAGCTGGTCATCCAGGTCAAACGGCTGGCGCGCCCCGGTGGCCATCCAGGCATCCAGAGCTAAATCGGCTGAGAGATAAACGCCCCGTCGCACCAGGATGTCATCAAAATATTTGTCTCCCGCTCTGGCGGCCCAGAAGCCAATGGTGCCAGCGGTGAGTCGTCGGCGATCGCGATTGCTGGAGTTATTATCATCAAAGGTATTGGCTTGAAACTCCGCCGGCTCGGGGGTACCCTCTGGCCAAATCTTGGCCCGAATCAGGGTGCGGCGACCGGTATCATGGGCTTCAATCAAGAAGCGGTACCACGTGTTGGCCAACGGGTTGACCCCAGTATCCCGGCCTTCCCCGTCTACCTGGCGAGCCGCGTGGGGGTGGGGGGCAATGTGAAAGGTGCGCTGCCCGTCAAAGCGACGGAGGCGATAGTACTGGTCATGGTTACCATCCTCAACGGCTTGGGGGTCGGTATAACGACTGAAAAAGGTCACCCCAATCCCATCAAAGCTGCCGCTAGACTCCGGGGTGATCAGCATTCGCCCGGTGTAGGTGTAGCTGCTCCAGTCCAAGGCGTCCGCAGGTTGGTAGTGGCTATGAATGTTATGCAGCCTCGACTGAGTTCCCAAGACCAGCGCTTCATCTTCCTCAGCGATTTGGAATAACTCGGGTACGGCACGACTGGAATTTTCCGCATCGGTATGCAGCCAGTCAACCGGATCGTCTCCTGGCTCATAGGCACTAAAGTCTTCTTGCAGCAGAGTCTCTTGCAGCACCTTGAGATCGTCAAAGGTCTTGGTGCCAGGGCCTGCCGTCCACACACCCACGGTGCCAGCGGTCATCCGGCGATCGCTGTCATCAACCGCTTTAATCTGAAAGTCTTCAGGCTCCAAGGTGCCAGCAGCCCAGATTTTTGCCCACAGACGGGTGCGTTCTGCCCCAGCCTCCACCTCAATCGTGACCCGGTAATCTGTTTCCGGCTCCGGTAAAACGCCAGAATCCAGGCTACTGTCAGATTCAGCCATCAGGGGCTGAACCCCGATGGGATGCGCCACCATATGAAATGTGGGTTGATGGGCATCCCGCCGCAGGGCGTAGTACTGGTCAACACCGGTGGGGGTGCGGCTGAGCACTGTGAGCCCTAGGCCACTGTCCGTCTCACTAAAGCGCAGCTTCCCTTGATAGGTATAGTGATTCCAGGTGAGGGACTCACCATCGGCGGGGGCATAATGGGTTGTGATCCCGGCTAAATCAGAGTGGGTGCCGAGGACTGTCTTGCCGTTTAGATCAAGGGACTGAAACAGATCGGTAGCATCTTGAGGAGTGAGGCGATCGGCAGTATCCACCCAACCCGTGGGGTTGTCTCCCGGTTGGTACTGCGCAAACGTAGCCTTGAGCCGCACGGCTGCTTCCCGATCTTCCTCCTCTAGGTCTACTACTTCTAAAGTATTGAAACGGGCTGCTAGGGTCTTGGGTTGCTGACCAGCTACCCATAGACCAACGGTACCGGCCGTTATCCGCACATCACTGTCGTCGTAGGCCACCGCTTGGGGAGCGGTCGGCTGCGCGGTACCCCAAGGCCAGACAGCGATCGCCATACGGGTACGTTCTGCCGTGCGATCGTCGGTCACCTGAATTTCAAAGGCATACCACGTCCCAGGTTCCACCGTCGGGAAATCATCCTGCTCTAGGGTGAGGGACTGCACCCCTTGGGGATGGGCCGCCAGGCTAAAGCTAGGTTGTCCATCTGGCCAGAGCACCTGGAGGCGGTAGAACTGATCGATATGCTCCGGGTGGCGGCTGAAAAAGGTCACCCCTAGTCCACCCGCAGTTTCCCCAGGTGGAATATCCGGCACATACAGCAGCCCACTATAGCGGTAGTTGCTCCAATTCAGGACGTCTACTCCCGAAGGCTGGTAATGGGTGTAGCGGTTTTCTAACTCGGGGTCTAGGCTGGGGGTTGCCATGAAAACTGCGGTCTCCCCCCGTAGCTGACCGGTGTAGCCGTTCACCCGATCGGTAACGGTCACATCATGGCCTTCATCCAAGGGCAGGTATGCCATGAGCCCTGACCCAACTAATCGAGGATCATGGTAGCGATCGCTCTCGATGGCGGCGGCCGTTTTAGCTTGGTTCCACAGGCGCAAGTCGGCCATTTGCCCCGAAAAGCTCTGCAGGCGATCGTCGGCCACCCGCAGATAGTCTCCTTGAATGCGGCTGATGCTAGTGTCGTCGAGGTAGCCCAGATAGGCTGGCCCCACCGGACTCAGTCTATAGCCCCGCTGACCGGCGGACAGGGAAGACTTGGCATGAGTGCTGCTCAGTTCTGCTAGGGCTGTCCCATCGAGAAAGCCGCGAAACTCGATGTAGTCTAAATCCTGGGTTTCGTCATGCACCAGGGCGACATGGTGCCACTGTTCGTCCGTCACGGTATTTGGGGCACTAGCTAGCACCGTTTCCTGCACCTCGGTCAGCTCGTAATTGGCACACCAAGCGATCGCCATCAGTCGCTGCTGGTCTAGATAAATAGCCAGACCCGCTTCACCATCCCCTTGGCTAAAGAGCAGTTGGATACCATTGACCGGCTGCCCGAATCGACTGGGTCTAAACCAGAACTCTAGGGTAAAGCGAGGATGCCGCCCCAGACCAAAATTAGTCTCCTGGCGCAACACCACCAAATCCCGATCGCCGTTGAACCACAGAACGGTGCCTGGAACAGCTACGGGAAGGTCTGGCAGAAGGGGCGCAACGGTGACCGGTGTAGGACGAACATCGGTAGGCACCCCGCCTAGATAAAGGCTGTTGCCGTTCATGCTCAAATCCGCCGCTTGCTCCCCGGTGATGTCCGTCAGCGGCCAGTAGCCTATCAGCCCAGGAGACAGGGGCGGTACCGCCTGCTGCAAGACGTTGTTGAGTTGCAAAGCGCTGCGGGCGTAGTTCCACAGCCGTACCTCGTAGATGATGCCACTGAAGTAGTTGCCGCTGAGGTCACCGCCAATAAACAGGTCATTCCCCTGCAGTTGCAGGCTATTCGCTGGGATGCCTTGACGATGGTCTAAGCGGCCATTCAGGTAAATGTGCAGAGCATTGGCATCTACCGCCACAGCCACATGGGTAAAGCGCTCAAGGGCGATCGCACTCCGACTCCTCACCTCTCCAGCCCTCAGAGCCGGACTGCGGAAGACCAGTTGATTCTGCTGGTTTATCCCCAACCAAAGGTGAGATGAGCGATCGCTGGCATCACCCAGATGAACAATGGTGTGTTGCCCAACAGCATCGATATAAATCCAGGCTTCTAACGTAAATTGACTGGCCGTCAAGCCCGTCAAACCCCGCCGGGCCAGGACATGATCGATCCCGTTGAATCGATAACCGTTGTTGCCAAGCCGCTGCGGCAGGGGAGACAACACCAAGTCCTGGCTCATCCAGCGGGGCTGAGTCACCAGGTAGGCACCACCAGGAATCCCATGCTGCGCATAGGGTGTGTGATCCAGTAGCTCGATGCCATGGCTTTCCGTCAGAGGCCAGTAGGCCACCAGATCTGGCTCAAAGCCGCTGAAGCGACGGTAGCGGTTGTCGGCAATAGCCTCAGGCGATCGCACCCCTGCCCACACCCGCACCTCTTTGATTAAGCCAGCAAAGGTCATGTCACTCAGATTGCGGCCAATATTCACCTCTAGGTTGCCAGCCGGTACCTGCACCGCCGGTAGCCGATCGGTCTGATCTAGCTCGCCATTGAGGTAAATGCTGACCATAGACTGGTTTCGGTCAGTCTGCACCGTCACAGCCACATGGGTAAACTCTCCCACCGGCAACGGCTGCACACCCATCACCGGGTCTGCATCTTCAGCAGCCGATCCATAGAAGGCCACCCGCCCATCCGCCGTCAAGCAGAGCAGAAAATGAAGATCTAGATCATCCTCCTGCCCCCGACTGAGGATAGGATTTGCCTGATGGCGGGAGGGATTTACCCAGACCTCGAGGGTGAAGTTGTCCTGCAGGGTCGCTAGTCCCGCGGGGGTAGCGTCGTCTCCATCTACCTCCGTAGGAACAGGAACCTGCACAAAATCATTCAGACCATCAAACCAGAGTACTGATTCTGGACGGTAGGGAACCGACAGCGATCGCAGCGCCCAATCTAAATCAGCAAAGCTCCACCCTAGCCGACGGGCCAGCTTTAAAAAGCGATAGATGCGATCCAGCTTGGCAGCACTCAGGTTCAGCAACGTCTCCGTTGGTGGCTGGGTGGGGTCATTAGGATTACCGTCCCCCAGCTCAATCTGCACATGCCCCAGGCCATCCTCCACCGCATTGATAAAGAACAGGCGAGACAATCCGGCATTCACCTCAAACCGATCCAGATCCTGAAATAGCAAATCACTCAGGTCTTGACGGCTTAACCCAGTACGTTCTAGAAATACATCCACCGACGCTAGGGACGACAGGGCTTCAGTTATGGTCTGGAATCCATAGACTTCAGCCAAGCGGGGCAGATCATCGATCAGCGGCTGCCCCAACAATTCAAACTCCTGGGGCGATAGCGATAGCCGCTCCCGCTGCCCTACCGCATGAATCGTCTCGGGATCTGGCGCAAAGCTCTCGTAAAGCTGAGGTAGATTGATGTTTAACTGCTGCAGATAGGCGCGTAGTTCCGCTAAGGGCAGATTTAATGGCAGCGACTGAGGAAATAAAGCTGTCTCGATCACAGCTTCAGCATCAGGATGATCTGGCGATGTCACCAGGGTTTCTAACACCTCATTCACCAGATCAATATAGGGAATTAGAGTATTGGTATTGCCAGCATCCAGCCGTAGCTGAAAGAGATCGGGCCGGCGATGTTCTATCCGACATTCAGCCGGAACATCGATATTTCGTTCACCAATCGTTGATTCAATAAACCGCATCAAATCAACAAAATAGGCAGATGGGCTCAGCACCGATCGCAACTGATCACATTCAAGATAGTCCAGGCTACCAAAGAGGCGATCGTAGCCGGGAATTTGCTGCTGTTGATCTAAAAATGAAGGGGGAATATTGTTGAATAACGTCTGGCGTAAAAAAGGAGAAGCCGCATCCTTGAGATTAGCCCACACCAAGGCGGCTTGCTGCTGCACCCGTACCGCTGTTTGGTGAATCCGATAAGCTTGACGTTCGCCACCCTCTAAATCTGGGGCGTAGGTTTCAACAAATTCGGATTCGGAGATGGCAGCGATCTTCAGGGCTGAATTAAGTTCAGGATGAGCTTCCTTAAACTGCTCGAAACTATCTCTATCAAACAGTAGGGGCAATGAACTACTCATAGTTAAAAATCCTATAGTTGAATAACTGCTGTACGCAACTTAACAGGCGATCGCTCCTAGAATTACCAACCTAGATGAGAGCTAGATGAGTCAATAATAAGAATCATCTAAATCCTCCATCATTAAGTCTCTACTAATCACCATTTTTATAGATGAGTCCTAACTCTAAATCACACTAGGTTTTGTTTTAAAACTCAGGACTTACGCAAGAACCATTGAGATCGCCGGTTGCTTGAGGTGCGCCATCACTTACCTCAGAGCAATCAACATCTTACCTCTTCAATGGATCTATTTTGCCGCTATGATCTTTATCTTTGGGTATACGTGTATTTGCGATCGCTCGCCAAATAAGTAATTATTGTCTGGGCAGGGGCTAGGTTCTGCTCAACGGCTACTCTCCCATGACAACATGCTCCACAGCCTGCCAAATAGACGTTCCAGCAACACCCGGCACCGATGAGACGTGATAGCTTCTCATTCATCTAACGACTCAACACTGCGGGGGGCGATCGCTTCATCGGTCAGCGGCCACAACGACACAAAACGCTCATGCGATCATGGATAACATGGTGACGCTTCGGATCCAACTCGCTGCGATCGCGTCCCAACTTGAATCGCTCAAACCGGTCTTCTTTGATGCCTGTGCAGAGCTCGATAGGATGCCACTAATATCAAGTCGGAATGACCATGATATTAATATAGAAGAATCCCCTCTGACTTTTCTGTATTCTCTCTATGCCTAAGCGACTTACCATCACTCCCCACCTCAGTGTTGACGAC
>NZ_JACSWB010000158.1 GCF_016888135.1 Leptolyngbya sp. CCY15150 | reverse complement strand
ATTTGGCTATGGACAGCCGTTGACCACTTCAAACAGGGGATTTTAGGCTGGGTACTGGGTGACCGTAGTGCTAAGACCTTTGCACCGCTCTGGTCTATCGTATCGGACTGGAACTGCTATTTCTATGTAACGGATGGCTGGTCGGTGTATCGCGGCTTCATTCCAGAGGGCGATCAGATTGTCTGCAAGACTTACATGACTCGGGTGGAAGGCGAAAACACACGATTGCGACACTACCTGGCTCGACTGCACCGGAAGACCCTTTGCTATTCTAAGTCCGT